>NZ_JAVJNP010000029.1:0-6445 GCF_040217205.1 Coleofasciculus sp. A1-SPW-01
ACTTGAACCCAATTGAACATTGGTGGCACAAAGTCAAAACAGCAATTAGAAAGGAGTTGCCAAAACATGACTTTAATATTCATAAAGCAGCAGACTCAGCCTTCCAGTATTTGTAAATAGACGAGCGCGAAGCGCTATAACAACTGGACCAACTCACCGCACAATTGACCGTTGGTTGCAGCGCACGTTGAGTCAGGGGGGTGAACAGTTGGAGAAAGTACGCGATCGTATTTTCACTCTGGCTCAACTTCAGCGTCACCATGTTGTTTTGGACTTGAATGCTGGGAGCGGTTTACTGACCTTTGAAGCGTTGCGTCAAGTACCAGAAGGTGGAGTTTATGCCTGTAGGAGAACATCGGCTGAGGCTCTTGCCTTACAAGAACAGGTGGCAACGCTTCCGGAACTCCAGCGTCCTGTGGTGCTAACGGCTACTTTAACCCAGTTACCAGAGGTTTTAGCGACCCAAATTCCAGATATCCGATTTGACTGTATGATTGGGCGCAATGCGTTTATTCATGAACCGGATAAATCAGCAGCAGCTCAACGATTAGTTCAATTGCTGCAACCGTCGGGAGTTTTGGTACTAGCTGAAACGATACCACGCTATACGCAACGACTTTATCGTTTGCTCGACTCGTCGAAGCTGAATACTAATTTGTACCAACGCTTAGTGACAGCAGAAGAGGCGATTTACAGGGACACGTTAGATCCAATGGTGAATTGGGATGCATGGGATTTAAGACAGGCTTTGGAGTCGGTAGGGTTAGGGGTTGACGTGGATGAGAATCGAGCGTTTACCCAAATGCAGATTACACCCGCTTTAATTGATCGCTGGTTTAGGACGACTTCTGCAACCAATCGACCCTCTTATGCTGCACATTTAGCAAAGAACCTTACCGATCAAGAAATTTGTGTTATCAAAGAGCTATTCATCCGCTCTCTACTCCATCAAACCGTAGATTGGGAGAGTGTCATTGTTTTTGTGCAGGCTTCGTTTTGGTCAAAGCAGTAATAAAGCAAAAAAAGAAAGAAATAAACCGAAAACTGAAACTGCTTCAATTATCTCAAGTCAAACTCGATTAGCTAAAAACGCCACCGTAGAAGAAATCACATCAGCAATATCGGCTGGATCAAGGGCGTAAATTTTGTCTAAAACTTCTGCCTTAATCCTCTCATTGCTAGACATATTGTCATCTTTTACATCCACAACTCCTTTGTTCTCTAACCCATAACGGTAGACTGACAGGGAAATTTCCCCGTCTAAATAAAGTTGCAGGGTTCTGGGGGTACCACCGCTCACCTTTGCCAATTGCCGAAAATTCCTGGAATCCGGCTCAGGTTTAGTTTTTCCCTTCAACCACCGATATACCGTGGAGAAATCTACACCAATAGCATTAGCCAAGCTGCTTTGAGTCCAGCCATCTTCTAACAGCTGTTCAATCAACTGATTCAGCCGCTGTTGAGGAACCTGGAGGTGAGAAGACGCGAATGCAGTCACTATCTGTTTAATTAATTGGCTCTGTTTATAACAATTATACTCTTTACACCCATTGCCCTACTCCCCACCAAAAGTCGGGATCAGGACGATACACTCGCTCACGGTTTCAACGTTAGTCGTTGATCCTTCATATCTTATTAAACGGTAAAACTCTTACATTGACAAGGTTTACCAGGATTTCCCTCCAGAATCCATTCCCCTAGCTGTAGCCCTCTTGTATGCAAGACCATTTCAGGGCTGATACAAAAATAGATCGAATAAAAGACTATTATTAGGCAATAATAGATATTGCATGATGCAATAATAGATATTGCACAGTGCAAATTTAGGCAACAGCTGTCAAAATGTCCAGCAATCATTAGCAGACACGCATTTGACGGCGCACAGGGCAACTCTGGACGTTCAACCTTGCAAAAGGAGAAGATTAAATGCAATCTCCTAAGATTATCGGTCATAGCGATCAAGCCAATACCCAAACCTTAGCGGATACAGAACACGAACTAACCGATGCTGAAATAGTAGAATTCAGAAGTCTGGAAGCTACCGTAGAAAAGGGTTTAAGAGCGTTTTGGCAAATCGGACAAGCCTTACGACAGATTCGGGACAAGCGCTTATACCGACAAGACTACGGGACTTTTGAGGATTATTGCCTTACCCGTTGGGAAATATCTCGCCGCTCAGCTTATCAGTTGATTGAAGCGGCTTCGGTGGTGGAAAATGTGCGCCATGGCGCACAAATTATCCCCGCCAATGAGCGCCAAGCTCGTCCTCTCACTGCCTTAAAACCTGAACAGCAACAGGCAGCATGGGCGAAGGCGGTATCTACGGCTCCTAGGGGTAAAGTGACGGCTGCTCACGTTGCCCAAGTCGCTCAGGAGTACCGACAGCAGGGTGCGCGTACTGCCGCTAACCCACCGCATTCATCCGGAAGCCACTCCAGAACCGATGGAAGTTCGCCTCCTGAAGCACAAACAAATTACAAGAGCTGCTGGAATTGCTCTCATTGCAGTTTAGAGCAGCTCGATGACCCCCAAACGTTTTATTGCAACCAGTTCGGGGTGTTGAATTTTATAGAAAAGGACGGAAACCAACGGGGAGCTGAATGCGAATTGTGGGTGGCTCGATGGGCAAAATCCGATGAGACCCAAAGGACTCGGATACTGAAAAGGGAAACCTTCACTCTAACCCTACAGCTTCCTACCCACTTGCAACCACTTCTTCGAGATACGGCTAAAGCTGAGGGATTAGTTGCCGTAGATTGGGCTGCCCAGGTTCTAGAAGCCGCCATTTCCGCAAATCGTTCTGTCCCCAGTGAAGCCATCCTGGACGTTTCAGAGGCTGCTCGAAATGAAGGGAATGCAGATTCTGAGCCAACTCAAGGGCATTCTGAGGGAACGGCTGCAGCTTGATTTGGAAATAGCGATCGCGTCGTGCCTTCTCCAGCAGCATCCTTGAGTCTGCCACTTCAAAATTTGACTGATCGGCTGAGTTCTTAAACCTGGTTTCCTTTAATTGTCATCGTTTCTACAGCCACAGCTGCTACCTGAGCAGCCGCCTCAAACGAAAGACCCCGTACTTCTGATATAAGCTGTTGAACGCTACTACTGCTCTTAGGTAACGATTCGCCTTCCAAATAGGCTTGCAGTTCATTGAGTGTCCAGCCTTTAAGAGCCGCAATTTTGGTCAGCACTCGTAAGCGGGGTTCACCTCTTCCCTGCTCCCACTGGCGGACATTGGTATGAGTTGTCCCAATTAAACCGGCAAACTCTCTGAACGAGCGACCTGCTCTCAGCTCAATCAGCAAAGCTGCTAGTCTGCCCTCGAACATATTTTGACTCACTTGATTAACGGGTTTGTGTGCAACTTCCACCACCGCCAACTTTCAACCAATCCAACTGCTAACAAAAACAAGCGACCACCAATTAACAACAGCGAAAGACTTGGCAAACGTGCCAATCACGACTAATCTGGAAACATTGCTTCCATAAACGGAAGCATTCCTTCCAAATGAGATCCACAGCGTTTTGATGGCTACACCTACCTAATTGTAGGCATCAAAGCCGACTCCCGCAAGTTAGTGCGATGGATTCTCCCATCAGATACCGACTGCCACTGACTCTAGGGCAGAGGGTAAAAACGTTCCTTGGAGCCGCCTGCCCTAAAGCCCTGTGTCTTTTTGCTCACTGCCTGCGTATAGGTAACAATGGATAACTCTCTGACTTCACCAACTGAGGTGGCTCTGGAAAACCCACCCGCTGTATTTTCCCAAGTCGATCCTCGGCTTTTGAAACCCCATCCCTACAACTCCTCTATTTATGGCGAAGAGGATGTGACTGAATTAAATGACAACAAACTCAATCAGACCGCCTCTACCTTGAACGGCAATGGTAGTCCATCAATTCTCTACCCATTCACGCTACTCCACATCTCGCTCAAGGCTCGGTTCGCCAAACAACGGTTTGAAAGAGGACAAATTAATGTCAACAGGACATAATAACAGTAGAGGAGCGACAAAATCTCAACCCGGTGCATTACAGCTAGAAATTTCCGGACTAGAGATACCCCTAGCCCAAGACAACCATAAGCGGCTGCGGAAACCGACAGACCAACCTCAGACCGAACCACCACTTTTTACACACAGGGCAATCGAGATGATGGCAACTGGAGCACCAGTGATTAGTGCCACCCAGGCATTTCTCAAAACTCCGGAGTGGCATGAATACAGCCCTGGTCACCTTTACTTCCAACGACAGTTTGGCAAGGGACGTTACATCGAATTTTTCATCCTGAACCAGCAAAAACATCAACCAGGATTCATCACTAGCTTTGCCGAACCAGAAATTTTAGAGCAATACGGCGTCCATGCTGCACGGTTACATGCCATATTCGCCACTTATGCTGCCCAGCAGCAAGAGCCTTGGAAAGATTCATTTACACTCTTGGGGAGTGACTTGATCAAGATGTTGCGCCTGCATCGGGGGAATAAGCTTAAAAAATCCCAGAAGCTCAAAGCTGTTACCGACCTAGCCTGTATCTTAGGTACCCTTGGCGTAAAAATCCAATGGCAGGAAGGCAACCTTAATCTGACGATTATCGAACGCTCCCCTTTCTGGATAGTCAGCGTCAAAGAATACTATCAAAACACCCTATTCGGGAATCCAGAGGAACTGTTTGAAGCCGCCATCTGCGTCCAAGCTGGACCTTGGACTCGCAACTTCCTGAATAAAGAAGGGCAACGAGAGAGTAAAGCGCTCTACCAATATGGATTCATCGATAAAGCTGTCTTTAACCTTGACCCTAATCGGCAAAAGTTAGCCGCTGCTCTAGCGCTTTACCTGATCCAAAACCGCCGCGCTCACCCAAGTGGTAAGTACAGCATTCGGTCATTGCTATCAGCGGTGATGTCTGCTCAAGAGATAGAGGCTATTGGTAGGGACAGGCGTAGACGTTCACGCTTCGTTAAACAAGTCTATCGCCTTCTGGAGTCTCTCACAGAAATTCAGTTTAGAATTCAGTTTGACCCCTCATTTCCGGAAGCATTACGACCAAGCTGGGCTAGTTTACCCGATGAAAACGATGTACAGATAGATCCAGTAGCAACCGCTCCTAAAAACAACCGGATGCCCGATGGGTTCTTCACAAACTGGCTCAACTGTGTACTTACGATTACTGCCCCAACCCGGATTGAGGCGGCACTTAAACAGTTGAAACATCAGAGAACAAGGACAGCTAAAAAGGCTTCTGACAAGCGTAAGTCTATAAGCGTTCAAAAACCTAATCAGACCAATACTCCTCCACCTGAACAGTTACATTTTAAACCCTGCACCCATTCAACCAACCTAACAGGGGCACAACTCAAACAAGCTCGCCAATCCAAACACTGGACACAGGCTCATTTGGCGTCCTTAATCGGGAAGAGTACCAGTTGGGTAAAACTGGTTGAAAGCGAACGGCGAAGAATTAAAGAGGATGACCAAGTAGCGCTGCAAAAAATCCTCGATCTGCCATAAATGAGTCGCAATTGCCGATTCTACATCAGTGATTCCTGACATTGACATCCTCACCACGCCACCTTTTTAGAGAAGGTCGCTTTTGGGGGGTTGACAGTTCGTCGCGAACCGCCTCAGTTAAGGTCTTACACTCGCTCCCTGTCCGTTTTAAGCTGAAGTTCCCCTTTGACAAATCGCTACACTGTATGCCTATCCCGGCTTAGGGCGATTTCAGTTTCAGGTTCACTGGGTACATATCAGGCTGACGCCCAACAAATCTAAAGCCTTTCTTTGTACAGGAGTCGGTTCGGTTACCTTGTCAAAGTCGAAATTTACACCTGGGATATTAGATTGAATTCGATTGTTAACAATCGTGCCTAAATCAGCCAACAGGGTTTGAAAGCTATGTACAGGTAAGTTATCAGCTGTCCGCTTCTTTTGGGCTTTGGAAGAAGCTGAATTGCTTTTGGTTGAATGGTTCACAATTCCTTCACGTAACTCAAGGGAATCTTCCCAATCATCTTCATCAAATAAGATTGGTGATAAACATTGACGCATATGCCATTCTACATAATACGCCAACATACATAAGAATACATGAGCTTTCACTCTATCGCTGTTACGATGATAGATGGGACGCACTTTTAAGTCAATGGTTTTATAGCTGCGGAAGGCTTGCTCAACTTTGGATAAGCTTTTATAGGCTTTGACAGTTTCTTCGGCTGTCAACGTTTCTTCGGGCACGGAACTTCTCACCACATATAAGCCATCTAATGTGGCTTCTTCATTAATGCTTTCAGTGTTTCTCTGATAAGAAAAGCTATCGGGAGTTATCTGGATTTTGAAATGTTTCGCCACACCATATTTGTTGATCACTTCACCCACTTTTAATCCGATTTCAGCACCTCGACTTCGCTCGGTGCTGACCCTGAGCGAAGTCGAAGGGTCAGCTTCACCC
>NZ_JAVJNP010000030.1:0-12288 GCF_040217205.1 Coleofasciculus sp. A1-SPW-01
GGAATCAGTAAGCGTTATGCTAACGGAGTAATTTCATTAGCTAAAGGAAAAACTGCCTCAGCTACATATTGTAGAAAAAGACAGATAAAGCAATTAAAATCACGAGTTCAGTCAGGGAAAGATTGGGTAGCCAGAGCCACAAAGAAAATTAATTTATGCCAATAGCTCGAATGAGGAGAACAGAAAACGATTACCGACAGTAGAGGAATACCCGTGGAAATGTCCCCCGAACAGCTCTGGATACAGGTATTGGAGCGTTTACAACTCCAACTCAGCCGACCCACGTTTGAAACCTGGCTCAAGGGAACAACCGCTCAGCAGCTCGACCAGAATTGCTTAGTGGTTTGTACCCCCAATCCCTTTGCCAGAAATTGGTTGCAAAAGTATTACATCAAAACAATCACTGATGTGGTGCAGGAAATCCTGGGACAATCGGTGGACATTTACCTTACCGTGATCACTGACAACGACAACACCACAATCAGCGATACAGGTATTTCCTGGTCGGTTCCGGTTGCGGCTAACCCCGATACCGAACGTCCCTCTCATCAACTCCCTAAACCCACAGAGTTAAATCAGAAGTACGTGTTTTCTCGCTTCGTGGTTGGTTCAAATAATCGCATGGCTCATGCGGCGGCTTTGGCTGTAGCCGAATCACCGGGGCGGGAGTTTAATCCCCTGTTTTTGTGTGGGGGCGTTGGTTTGGGGAAAACTCACTTAATGCAAGCGATCGCGCATTTCCGGTGGGAAAACTCTCCTAATTCTAAGATATTTTATGTGTCTACTGAACATTTTACCAATGATCTGATTGCTGCCATCCGCAAAGATAGTATGCAAAGTTTTCGGGAACACTATCGAGCGGCTGAGGTGCTGTTGATTGATGATATTCAGTTTATCGAAGGAAAAGAATATACTCAGGAAGAATTTTTTCATACGTTCAATACCTTACACGAAGCCGGAAAACAAATCGTATTGGCATCCGATCGCCCGCCGCATCAGATTAGCCGCTTGCAAGAACGGCTATGTTCTCGCTTTTCGATGGGGTTAATCGCCGATATTCAGCCGCCTGACTTGGAAACCCGGATGGCAATTTTGCAAAAAAAGGCAGAGTATGAAAACATCCGGTTGCCGCGATCGGTGGTCGAGTATATTGCGACTCAATATAAATCGAATATTCGCGAACTCGAGGGGGCATTAATCCGCGTCGTCGCTTACATCTCGATTTCGGGAGTACCGATGAGTGTCGAGAACATTGCACCAATTTTGAATCCGCGAACCCCAACTGTACAAGCTGCACCGGAGATCATTGTGACAACCGTCGCTGATGCCTTTAATGTCTCGGTAGAAGACTTAAAAGGAAACTCACGCCGCCGAGAAATTAGTTGGTCTAGGCAAATTGCCATGTATCTGATGCGGCAGCATACTGACTTGAGCTTACCCCGAATTGGTGAAGAATTTGGCGGCAAGGATCATACCACAGTGATGTATAGCTGTGACAAGATTACTCAACTACGAGAACGCGATCCCAGCGTGGCACAGAAACTGAGTCAATTGAGCGATCGCATTAATTTGGCAAGTCAAACTCAAAGCCAAGCTTAAAGGGAACATTTTCCACAACCTTTTCCACAAGGACTCCGTTCCTAAAACACGAAGAATTCAGGAATTGGCAATCATCTGAGTCTAGTTTTTCCACAGTTTCCCCAAGGTCTGAATTCCATGCTAGAGTTGCCTCTGGATAGATGAGAGAACCACGATTGTGCCTCATGTAGAGTCCAACTCAAATCTCCCTGAGTCTCCTTGACGAGAATTCTAGCTGTGCCAAACATTGACGATTCCTTCTATGAAACTAACTTGTACCCAAAGTGAACTCAATACCAATCTTTCTCTCGTAAATCGGGCGGTTCCCTCACGTCCCACCCATCCGGTACTGGGTAATGTGTTACTCAAAGCCGATGCGGAGAATCAGCGAGTGAGTTTAACCGCCTTCGACTTGAGTCTAGGTCTGCAAACCAGTTTCAACGCCAACGTCGAAGCGGATGGTGCGATCGCGATTCCGGCTAAACTGTTCAATGATATTGTTTCCCGTTTGCCAGAGGGAGACATTACTCTCGAAGACTCCCTCTCCGAAGCGGAGAGTGATGCAGACACCGAAAGCCTATCGATCACCTTAACCTCGACATCGGGACAATACAAAATGCGAGGAATGAACTCAGAGGACTTTCCCGAACTCCCCCAAATCGAAGATGGAATGGTGGTTAAACTCCCAGTTGAAGCCTTAATTGAAGGATTGCGCGGATCATTATTTGCCACCAGTGCAGATGAAACGAAACAGGTGCTGACCGGGGTGCATCTGATGGTTCAAGAAGATAGTCTGGAATTTGCCGCGACTGATGGTCACCGACTAGCGGTTGTGGAAACTCTTAACGCTAAACCAACCAGTGAGGAAAGCCAAGAGGATGAAGAGAAACCCGCCTCTGAAGATACCATATCTTCCTTTGAGCTAACCGTACCCGCTAGAACCTTAAGGGAACTTGAACGGATGTTAGGACTCTCTGAATCAAGCGATACCGTCGCCTTGCAGTTTGAGGTGGGTCAAATTATCTTCCAAGGGGGTAATCATCGCTTGACCAGTCGGACGTTAGAGGGACAATATCCCGCTTACCGCCAACTCATCCCCGGTCAGTTTCAGCGTCAGGTGGCTATTCCTCGGCGTCAATTACTGAGTGCGGTTGAACGAATTGCAGTTTTGGCTGATCAGAAGAATAATATCGTCAAGTTTGATATTGATGCCCAGGCGCAAACCATTGATCTGACCGTGGAAACTCAAGATGTTGGCAGTGCGAGAGAGTCCCTATCAGCACAAGTTACGGGTGAAAGTATCGAGATTGCCTTTAATGTGAAGTACTTAATCGACGGCTTAAAGGCATTATCTACATCAGATATTCAGTTCCAAATGAATGCAGCGAATACGCCAGTAATTCTCACTCCTCTGGGTGGTTTAAAGATGACCTACCTGATTATGCCTGTGCAAATCCGGGATTAATGATTTTTGGTTAGGGTTCATGGTTCAAAGTTCATTGGCGCTTACCTCTGTAGTCGCCTTGGACGTTGAACGATGAGCCGAGGAGGGTAAATTGTTTCTCATTTTATTCATGAAACTAGACAGTATTAAAGACTTAGACATAACTTCTGTACGTTGCACTAACAAATGTTAAGAATCCTCAAGCTACCTGTAGGGGCACGGCATTGCCGTACCCCTACCATAAATGGCGTTTGTGCTTTAATTTTTCTCCCATAAAAAATTATTAATTGACTTGGATCAGGTCAAACAAAACATGACTTAAGTCTTATGAATTAACGTTTTCAGCTAATTTTTATTAAAATTATTTATTTTTTTGAAACCGCTGTTGATATCTGCTATTATCTATAGCGGATTTTAGCATTTAAATTGCGCTATGGAATATTGGACTCAGGCAATGGTAGAAAGTGACATCATTTTTTTGTGTAGTCTATTATACAAATGTCTAGCTGACTTAAGGGAAAAGTAAAAGATTAAGACTAAAAAATGTCCAGTACAGATTATTTGTGCAAAACTGATTGAGATACGTTAAAGTTTGCGAGCAGTAATTCTTTTAACATCAATCGGTATTCTGGGTGCAATAGACAGACCATTATAAGCCAGACAAGCGGCAATCAGGGTTCAATTTAAACATTTGCCGGACTTTTATATAAACTTTACAAAGTCTTCATTGTCCATTTACAAAGTCTTCATCATTACTTAACTTAATACTCCTGTCTCATTTTCAAATTCTTGATAACTGTAATGTAAACAGTAAGTTAAGCCAGCCAGGGTTCATAAGCGTGCTTACTTTCCCAACAGCGAATGATTCATCTGTGATGCAACCCGTAATCGATAAACAAGTTGTCGTATCTGACCATGTGGTAACCATGGTGTTCACAGACCTGGTTAATTCCACAGCGGTCAAAAAATATTTAAAGGGAAATGACATCACTACCCGCAATCGCCTCTACTTTGACACGATTCTCAAACCCCATCGCCAGCGTGTTGAAGCGAATTTAGTGGCTTACGGAGGGCGTGTAGTCAAGACCGAAGGTGACGCTTACTTTGTGGTTTTCGCCAATGCGTCTCAAGCAGCTCAGTGGGCAGTAGCACTGCAAATTAGTCACACCTGTGAACCCATTGACACCCCCTTGGGTCCCTTACAAGTCAGAATTGGCATGCACACCGGGAGTCCCTTACCCGACGGTGATGATTTTATTGGCGAGGAAGTTGACTACGCGGCTCGGGTGTCCTCACTCGCCCATGGGGGACAAATTCTGCTGTCGGAAGTGACAACAGATTTGATTCACGATGCGGGAATTACAGACTTAACCATTATTCCCCGTGGCAATCACTATTTAAAGGGTATTGGCAAAGCGCCGATTTTTGAACTGCTATACCTCAACAAACGGCAACGACAGCGTAAAAAACCCAGATCTTGGAAATCTCGGGGTCTTCAACTGTTGGCAAGTCTAACCGGTGTAGGCGTGGCAATGGGTGTTGGTTTGACAGGTGTGCTACAGCCTATGGAACTGAAGGCGTTTGACCACTTTATGCAAATCCGTCCTCAACAGGAAAGTCCTGACCCACGCCTGCTGATGATTACCATTACAGGGGGTGATGTTCAAGCTCAATCCTCTGCCCAACGGCAAGGGTTATCCTTGTCGAATGCTAAACTGGCTCAACTCCTGGAAAAATTAGCCCAATACCAACCGCGAGTCATTGGTTTAGACCTCTATCGCGATTTTCCGGTAGAACCTCAATATGGTGATTTAGCGAATCGTTTACGCCAAGACAAGCGTTTAATAACCGTCTGTAAGGTGGGAGATACCACCGATAATCCCGGAATTCCGCCTCCTCCAGATATCCATCCAGACACCTTACCCGAACGAGTTGGATTTAGTGATGTGATGTTAGATCCAGATGGCGTTGTCCGTCGTCATCTTCTGGGTTTAGCACCTCCTGAGCAATCCGAATGTCAAATCAGTAACTCTTTGAGTCTAGTTATGGCTTTGCGTTACTTAGAAGAGGAGGGCTTTACAGCCCAATTGACTTCAAATAATGACTTGCAGATTGGTCAGGTTGTTTTCCCGACCCTAAAAAATAATAGTGGAGGGTATCAGAATATCGATGCCGGGGGCTATCAAATGTTACTGAATTATCGGGCTACGAGTTCAGTAGAAACGATTGCGCGTACCTATACGTTAAAAGAGGTACTTGAGGAAAATAAATTAACGCCTGAATTGGTCAAAGACCGTATCGTGTTTATTGGTACTGTTGATAAGACCTTTCATGATTTTCATGCAACTCCGTACAATAAAAGCAACCGACCTGAGACGGCTGGGGTATTTCTGCAAGCCCAGATGACAAGTCAAATTCTCAGTGCTGTGATGAATGAGCGACCTCTTTTGGTGTGGTGGTCCGAGTGGGCTGAATATCTTTGGATTGGGGCGTGGTCTCTGGTGGCGGGTCTAGTCAGTTGGCGTTTCCGTTCCCCTCTCTTACTAGGCTTGGCAGTAGCCGGAATGCTAAGTGTTCTCTATGGCTGCTCTTATGTGATTTTTATCCAAGGAATTTGGGTGCCGATGATACCATCGGGTATTGCGATCGTTGTCACCAGCGGCATGGTTAGCGTATATTTTGCCCATCCTAGTTTAAAATACTGGATCTGAGGACGCCAGCGACTTGAGGTGTAGGCAGGGTGTGGGGTGAGGCGTGTGTGCGGGATGCCTTGATGCCACATTTTCCCTGACAAACAAAATGTAGTGTCATAAGATATAGCGCTACGCGCCAGGGAATAGGCAACACCTCTGCTTACCTCGACTTACTTCGGCTTCGCTCAGTAACACGCTCGGTAACACGCTCGGTGTGGAATATGCAATAGGCAATAGGCAATAGTAAAGACAAACGCTTACCTTACAAGAAATTGAGCGATTTGAATTTTTCTTGATATGTCCTAACCTTAATGCGTAGTGCTATACAAAAATTTCGGAGCCGCAAATGATTATGTAAATCAAAAGCCAGGGGAAATAGTGAATTCCCCTGACCAAGTTAAATGGAAACAATTAAACGGGCTAGGAGGGATTCGAACCCCCGACACCGTGGTCCGTAGCCACGTGCTCTAGTCCACTGAGCTACAAGCCCTAGCTGTGAGTGATTGACTCACCGATTACTTACAATATCACATCTTTATCCAATGACGCAAGACTCTGCCCAAAAATCATCCCTCAGCCATCTAAATTCTCAGGGTCAAGCCCAAATGGTCGATGTTTCCAGCAAACCCGCTACCCGCCGCCAAGCCGTCGCAGCGGCTCAAGTGCGGATGCAAAGGGCGACATTCCAAGCGATTGAGACAGGTAATGCGCCGAAAGGAGATGTTTTAGCCACCGCCCGACTAGCTGGTATTATGGCAGCCAAGCAGACGGCAAATTTGATTCCTTTGTGTCATCCCTTACCCCTACACCAAGTCGAGGTACACATCCAACCTGATGCTCAATTACCGGGGTATCAGATTCAGGCATCGGTGACGACAAAAGCCGAAACCGGGGTAGAAATGGAAGCCTTGACTGCCGTTTCCGTTGCCGCCCTGACGCTGTACGATATGGCAAAAGCATTGGAGAAATCTATTCAAATTGAATCCATCCGTCTGTTGAGTAAGACGGGTGGCAAATCCGGCGAGTATCAATCCCCCAGTTGAGCGATCGCACTGTCCTCTCCCTTCTACGCCCATTGGCGTAGGTAATTTCCGTATATATACTGATGTCTACCACCTAAAGGAATGTTTATATTAAGGCTTGATGCGCTAATTTTACTGAGTGGATTAGCAGAAATCTATATTGTACTTGTGATAGTTTGCAGTAGGAGATGTGTAATCAGTGATTTACTGTGTAGGTATTATTTACGCAACAATAGCCGCTTATTTATTTACCGTTTGGTTTGAGTTGGCTGATGATATGAGGACTTTATCTGAGCCACAAAAAGTCCTCTCCTGGGTGACGTTAATTGTTGCTGCTGTCTTTTGGCCCCTGGTAATCCCGATCGCTTACACTAAGCTGCTTAAAGATCAAACGTCTAAAAGATTTATTTGAACTTCCTTCAGTACAACCGTTATCGCCGTAGACTCATCAATTAAGATAAACGAACTGTTTTAGAGACGTTCCGGCGGCGGAGTCTCTACACAATTATCTGTCCTTGGCGCTATTTTCCTAGAACAGAAATGGATTCTAGCAGGGGTTAGCTTTAGAATACGCTAACTTGGTACAGCTTGTTGATGTTACTTGAGCCACAATCTTTAACAATCCCAGAGATACGCTTGCCAGTTAGAAACGCATCTTCAACTATTTTGAATTTGAGATCGGCTGCAGGATCAGCAATATCAAAGGTGAGGTTGTAAGGTCCAAAGGTTCCAGTACATGAACCCTTAACTGAGCCGCTGACAACCAGCAAAACCTGGGTGTCGTTGACGAAAATCTCTGAAACTGTGCCATTGAATTGAGCGCGAGGATCGGCGGCTAGGGCAACTGCGGGGAAAAGACACAGCGCTGTGAGTATAAACGCCAATAAACCGGACAAGTAACGTAGTGCTAAAGACATTTTTTTAATCTCCGATGGACTGAATGGATTAGAAGACTTAGGATTGACGGATTTAGCCTGATCAGTAACGGTAGAATCAGTTGGGTGATTCTGATTTAGTGCTCACAACAGCGAGGTTTTATTTCGGTGCGTCAGTCCTAATAATTTAGTTATTATACGGCATTCAGTAACGATCGCAATAGAGGTTTCTTTTTCGCTTTATCCCAACCCGCACGCTCTAAGGATGTGCGCCTAATCTTAGCCGGCTCCCCCTATGAAGTATCTTGTGAGATTCTGGATGCGATCGCGAGTTTGGGTGATGCTAGATTTGGCGTAGTGTAAATCCCTGCCTAATAGCCCAAGTCGTCTCGCCTACGACTCAACCACCAATTATTAGTCCTCTAAAGAGGACTTTAGCTATGAGACAGGGGTTTGAACCCCTGGCGCCTAAGCGATTTTTTGAGAATGAATCAGCCCCCCAAGGATACGGAAGGCAAATCATCTTAACCGGGAATCATCATACTCACGGTTTGACTCCAAGGTCCTGATTCCCCTTTGGTGTTGACCCAGCGTAGCATGAAGTAAGCGGTTTTCCCGACATCTTCTCCGCTGAATTCCATCACATAAGGTGTCGCTGTATCTAACGCCACGAAAGTTAATTCCTTCGGATCAGTGGGCGGCGGATCACCAATTTTTACCCAAATTTCACTACCAATCATCCCACTGGGTTTGGCTTTGCGTGTGGGTGTGGTTTCATCGACGAAATGGATTTCAAGTTGATAACGCCCTTTGAGTTCTACCCTAGGAAGGGGGCGAGTTGTGGGTACGCCAACGGCGCTGGAACTGCTTTTTGGTACTGTTATGCCTAATCCTTGGCGCATGGCGTCGGTGATTTGGGGATTCACTTGCAATTGATTCACCACTCGTCGCAATTCGGTTTTATAGGTTTGGCGGCTATCGTCTTTTTCTTGACGGGCGCTGTCGGCTGCCGATTGGGCGATGATATGGTTGTTGTATGCGGTTGTCCATTCAGTTTGAGCGGTGGTAATTGAGGTGATATCCTCTGCGGTTAGTCCTAAGTCGCTGAGATAGTTGGTTAAAGCGGTGACAAAGTTGGCTTGCCAATTGTTAAAGTCGGCATCTGAGCGGGGCATGTAACTGGTCATGTTGCGATGTTTCTCCACAACAATTATTTGTCTATTTTAATGGATGGTTTCTGGGTACGGTGTCATGGTTCCTGGGTACGGTGTCATGGTTCCTGGGTACGGTGTCATGGTTCCTGGGTACGGTGTCATGGTTCCTGGGTACGATGTCACGGTTCTTTGGTACGGTGTCATGGTTCCTGGGTACGATGTCACGGTTCTTTGGTACGGTGTCATGGTTCCTGGGTACGATGTCACGGTTCCTGGGTACGGTGTCACGGTTCTTTGGTACGGTGTTAGGGTTACTTGTGCCAGATGACAGAAACATTGAAGCGCTAAAATCTCCCCAACTGTAGCCGATTCCCTCTCTACAAAATCCCCCTTTTCTCCAATTGAATTGGATTCTGTTTTACCGTGCCGCTCATAGAGAAGTTCCGACATAAGGTATTGAGAACATCAATGATAATTTGGGCTTGGCTCCGGGTTGATCTGAATTTGCTTTAGGGTCAACCGTTTCTTCCAGTTTTTTTAAAGCCATTTTTAGAGACTCCATCGGCTCTCCCGTACTTAGGGTGATAATAAAATATTATAAATTTAGCCAAAGTCCCACGGTGTAATGCTTGTAGGTTGGGTTGACTTTAGGTACCCAACCAATAAAGCTATTAAGCTAGGTTTTCTTCAAATCAAGCCAATCGCCACACACATAAGGAAAATTTATCACCTTATGTACGGGAGAGCTATCGTTATGAAGTCTCCACTCAGACATTAACTACCAAAGCTTACATTGATGAATGTAAAGGGCGCACCTCGGTGCGCCCCTACATTATGATAGACGTGCCATGTCTGTTGTTCCAGATGTAGCATGCTGCGTCTGGAACAATTAGGATGAACCGATTCAACGAACCAAACGATAGTAGTATGGCAGAACATAAACGGATTGGTATTCTCACCAGTGGTGGGGATTGTGCGGGGTTAAATGCAGTGATTCGAGCGGTGGTTCACCGAGCGGTGGGAACCTATAATTGGGAGGTTTGGGGCATTTATCGCGCCACCCAAGGGTTGATGCAGCGCCCTCCCCAAGCCACTCGCCTAGAACCCAAGCAAGTTGATGCGGCGCTAACCTTAGCGGGAACGATTCTGGGAACAACCAATAAAGGCAACCCCTTTGCATTTCCCATGTCCGATGGTACAGTACGCGATCGCTCATCGGAAATTGCCGAAGGGTATCATCAGTTAGGACTTGATGCCCTGATTGGGATTGGTGGTGATGGCAGTTTAGCGATTCTGCGTAAACTGGCAGAAGTTGGGGGGATAAATTTGGTGGGGATTCCCAAAACCATTGATAATGATGTCGGGATTACGGAGCGTTCCATCGGATTTGATACGGCGGTAAATATTGCCACCGAAGCCCTAGACCGTTTACAGTTTACCGCCGCTAGCCATGATCGGGTGATGATCCTGGAAGTTATGGGGCGCGATGCGGGTCATATTGCGATTAGTGCGGGAATTGCAGGCGGTGCTGATATTATTCTAATTCCGGAAATCCCTTACACACTAGAACGAATCTGCCAGCAAATCCAACAGCGCAAACAACAGGGCAACAACTACAGTGTAGCGATTGTTTCCGAAGCGGTTCCCACAGAATCCGGGGAAGTGGTGCAGAATATGCTCAGTTTTGGTGAATGTCGATATGGCGGGATTGGTCATTATTTGGCGGATCGAATTAGCGCCTTAAGTGGTGCAGAAACACGAGTGACAGTGTTGGGACATACCCAGCGCGGTGGTACACCATCACCCTTAGATCGCCTCACCGCCTCGGCGTTTGGTGTCGCGGCAGTGGATTTAATTGCTGACAAAGACTATGATAAGATG
Organism: Coleofasciculus sp. A1-SPW-01; assembly: GCF_040217205.1. NCBI lineage: Bacteria > Bacillati > Cyanobacteriota > Cyanophyceae > Coleofasciculales > Coleofasciculaceae > Coleofasciculus > Coleofasciculus sp. A1-SPW-01. The sequence goes on from NZ_JAVJNP010000030.1 coordinate 10,648, forward strand.
GTAACCTGGCAAAATCGACAGGTTGTCAGCGTCCCGATTTTAGACGCGATCGGTCAGTATAAAGCGGTGGATTCCCAAGGGACTCTGGTGAAAACCGCCAGAGGTTTAGGAATTTGTCTAGGAGATTAATGCACGTTAGAGTCCTGACGTTGTAGCGGCAAATACGGCAAATACTAGTGCAAGAAGGCAGAAATAACTGAACAGCTAATATCTCCCCCCGCTTCCTCTGCTCCCTCTGCTCCCTCTGCTCCCCCTGCTTCATCGTATCTACGAAGCTGCTCAAGTATTTTTATGCCCGCTGCACTAGAAAAGGGACACAAGGCAAAATCAGGCTTTATGTCCCTTACTGTGTATAATTTTTTCTGGTTCAAACTTAGTAAAAACTAAGTGCGGTAGACAACTTTTAGAGGAAGCTGACTCTTCCAAGCTCACGGTTCAACGAAGTAACCGTGAGTAGTTGACAGAGCGTTAAATAGGGTTCGCTTGAGCGCTACCACGCATTATTTGCGGTATTGCGGCGAGATCCACCACGATTATTCTCCCGGGGTCTGGCTTTATTAACTCTGAGCTGTCGTCCCATCCACTCAGCACCGTCTAGTTGGGAAATAGCAGATTCTTCCTGAGCTTCGTCTGTCATCTCGACAAAAGCAAAACCTCGAACTCGACCTGTTTCCCGATCTGTGGGTAATACGACTCGCTTGACAGTGCCATAATCAGCAAATACTGTTTGTAAGTCGTCTTCGGTAGCTTGGTAAGACAGGTTTCCGATGTAAATGGTCATTTGAAATCGATAAGGCTGAACGAAAGGCTAAAGTTCAGAGCCACAGACGAAAACTCGAAAATGCAAATAGCTTAAAGTCTTGTCTGATAATCCGTGGTTAGTTTCCAGGGTGATCAACTAGGAATGTAGCTGCCCAACCAAAAACCTTACCAAAGGTAGAACTGAACTTATAGATATCGTTAATGATAACCTAGAAATGGTTTTCTGGTCGGTTATCTAGCTTACATCCTGAATAGAACGCGATCGCGGCTTAACCGCTAAGTGGTACGATTGTGCATCGGAGTTCTAAGTAGGTTGGTGGAAATAAACTCAACCTTATGAAGTTATGTTAAAAAGCCTCAAACCCTTACGAAGGACGAATGACGATCCCCACCGTTAACTTTAATTGTCCCCACCTACTTATTCAATCGAGATAGATTGAGGTCCACTGGTCCTGCCATTGTCACTTCCTGTGGGAGTCGTCGTATAGCTGGTGGAACCCGTTTGCTGATCGAGCCAACTTTTAACGGGGTCATCGGAAAGATTAAGTCGAAACACTCCCGAACAAAATCCGCCTAAGAATCCTACAGGCTGTTGGAACAATTCTTTAACGATAGGGGTGAGTTCATCAAGAAACATTGGTGAAATTCTCCTCCGGTCAATCAAAAGTTTACTTATGGATAAACTACCCAGACCGGCTAAGAGCTGAGGTCTGGGTTTTTAGTAGCCCTGAAGTCATCAAACAAGCTAAGCTGAACATACTTAATAGTTCGGCTTAGCTTGCACGATAACCCCGTGCCTCCAGGCTGGTTTATAGACAGCCCCACAAGTGCAATATTATTGGCTCCATTAAAGTCGGCATCTCCATGCCAACCACAATG
>NZ_JAVJNP010000032.1:0-12449 GCF_040217205.1 Coleofasciculus sp. A1-SPW-01
CACGAACAGACTTTTGTATTGTTCCGGCGCGGAGGGGCATCCCGTGTCGTTAATAAAGCCAAGAGTCTCCTAAACAATAGTCGGATTGTCTTGGAAGCCTACACCATACCTGTACTCAGGTTGGTGTAGGAGTATGTCACACAGGTTATATCATGTCCGGTTGAATACCCATAATTACGGTGATGGGTTGAGGGGGAGAGAGGGAGATGGGGTGAGGGTGATTTGCCGGACATCATATTACTTAGATTTTAACGGTGAAAACTTGGGAGCATGTCACCTTTGTAGGTTGGACTCTTGGAACGAAACCCAACGAGAGCAGGCTAACTTGGACATTGTGTGCTTTCCTTGACCAAATAGCGAGCGAGACGCAAAGCCTGCGGCATGGCTTCGCTTAACGCACTACGGCGATTCTCTTTTGCCTCTTTCCTCCTGTCCCCTGCCTTCTGCCCTCTGCCTTCTGCCCTCTGCCTTCTGCCTTCTGCCTTGAGGAAAGATGGGAAAGCGCACAGTGAATGTGGCACCCTGACCTGATCCGGGACTTTCTGCCCAGACGGTACCGCCTTGGAGTTCCACTAGGTAACGCACGATCGCTAATCCCATCCCTATACCACCATGCGATCGCGTCAGTGAACCGTCTTCTTGACGGAAGCGATCAAAGACAAAGGGGAGAAACTCAGCATGAATCCCAATCCCGGTATCACTTACCTGGATTTGCGCCTGATCCTCAATCTGTTCTAAGCGAACCTGAATCTGTCCTCCCTTAGGTGTGAATTTGACCGCATTGGAGAGTAAGTTCCAGACAATTTGCTGTAAGCGGCTGGCATCCCCTAATATGGGAGCAACTTCAGTATCTAACTGAGTCTCGATTTGCAGTGCCTTTGCCTCAGCCGCCGCCCGCATAGAAGCCATCGCCCGTTCAATAATCGGCATCAGTTCCACCGACGAGACATGCAGCGTCAATTCTCCGCTGATAATATCCGACATATCCAGGACATCTTCAATCAGTTGCGCCAAGGATTGAGTATTGCGAGAAATCGTCTCCAGCGCCCGCGCCATCTTCTCTTCATTCAAGCGGCGCATGGGTAGAAGCTTGGCTAAACCCAGGATTGAATTCAGGGGTGTGCGGAGTTCGTGGGAAAGGGTTGCCAGAAACTCATCTTTTAGGCGGTTGGCTTGGGCTAATTCCTGAGATTGTCGCTTTAAAACTGCCTCAGATTGTTTGCGATCGCTAATATCTAGAATAAACGCTACCGCTTCATCCAGGGCTTCACCCCTTCAGGGCGTAGAGTTTAGGGCAGAAGGCAGAAGGGAAGGAGAAAAGGTAAGATTACAAAAACGGATTTGGCAGCAACGCGCGATCGCTCATCAGCGAATCTGACCCTTAAACTAAAGATAGAAGTATACCATCCTTCCCGATGACCCTTGCCAAGGATTCAGCACCAACAGATCAAATTACTTCCCTTAACAACACAGAGGATATTATTATTCCTCCATGCGATTTGTTGAGTGATGAACCTCCCTTGGAAAGTGACCTACATCGAGATCAAATAGAACTCCTGCTGGCTTGCCTCAAGTGGTGGTGGCGAGAACGCACTGACTTCTATGCCACTGGTAATCTTACAATCTACTTTAGGACTTTGTTTGTGTAGCAGCGATTTCAATCGCCGTGGCTTCAATCCTCTAACGGAGTCATTAATTGCAGCGTCACTTCCCGAACAGCAGGTGGTAAAATAAATCGACCCTCCGACTTCTCCACCAGCGATCGCTGACTCAGAGAACCCAGCGCCCGAATCACTTCTTGGGGCGATGTGTCGCTAAAATGCTGTTGCAATGCTTTAAACGAAATCGCCTCTTTTTGGTGAGCCAGATAAACCAATACTCTTTCTTCTAATTCCGATAAGCGGTCTAAAACTTCCTCAATAAAATCACTAATATCATGAGTGAACAACGTCGTTGATAAAAAATCCGTCACGTCACCATCAAACACTTCCTTAATCGTCGTCGCCACCAGCTTGAGCATAAACGGATTACCGCGATACCCTTGAATTAACGGATGCCATTTTTTCTCGCCAGACAATCCTTTTTCTTTTAAAATTAATCGAGCCGCGTCTCCTAACCCTTCTAACTTAAAGGAACGAACAGGTGATGTCTCACCTTCTAATAACGAAATTTCATTCAGTTTTTCCTGAGACGTAATTAATACACAGCTTTGGTGCGGTTCTTCTCCTAAACGACGGAAAAAATCACCATATTCTTCATAGCCTTCTCGGTAAATCCCGGCTAACTTTCCACTCTGCAAAATCGACTCCACACCATCCAAAATGACCAAACAACGATGCTGTCGAAAATAGTCAATCAACCAAGAAATGCGCTGATCAGGGGTTTTAGGGATTACCGTTTCCGGTTGCGGGGACAAGTCTGGAATTAAAGCGGCGAGAAGATCAGACACAGAAGGGGCTTGACGTAGCGATCGCCACAGGACAACCTCAAAGTTATCCTGTAACTGTTTCGCCAACTTCACCGATAACGCCGTTTTCCCAATACCACTCATCCCCAACAGCGCCACTAAGCGACAGTGTTCCTGAATAATCCACCGTTCCAGGGTTTTCAGTTCATCGCCACGCCCGTAGAATACAGAAACATCGGGTGCTTCACCCCAATCCCGGCGATTTTGTGGCTGGGGTGAGGTAGGGGGACTCTCTGAAACAGGGGGACGGTTTGGGGTATCCTTTTGCTGCTGGAGATACTCTTGATAGCGGTTAACCAGGATTTGTTGCAATTTGGTCAGCTTAACCGGACCTCTACCCGGAATTTTAAACTTTTGGTAGACTTCGCTAAGCCGCTTACGCACAGCATCCCCACTAATCTGAAGGTGAGACGCGATCGCAGCCGTTCCATGACCCTCCATCGCCAGGGACAACACCTCTAGTTCCGATTTGGATAAATTGCGTTCAGTCGCAATGGTTTTGAGAAAATCCTGAGAAATCACCGTTCGATGCTCACACTTATAACCTATTTCATCCTTCAGGTTAACTCATATTCATGAGGAGAAATAGATTTTGCTCACATCAGTCATTTGAGTACGCACCAACTGGGGTAGTGGCGTGACCCAGCTAAAATTGTGGGATAGGTTGGCTTCGTAGTGAGGGCTTCAGCCCTCTTCAGCTAGGCGTTAGAGCACTCTTTGTGTTCACTGCAAACAAAGCCCTATTTTAGCTGGGTCATACCAGTCGTGGACTGACACAGCTAAAATTGTGGAATATTGTAGATTGGGTTGACGACTGTTACCCAACAAAAGATAGGGCTGAAGCCCTTACTACAAGCCAAAGATGACAAAATTTAGGTCAGTCCTGATCAATTAACTTAATTGTTTTGCCACACAACGTTCAAGTAATTCCTCAATACCACGAACCACCCAAATTTTAGTTCCTAACTGATGACTCACCTCTGACACGGTCATATCATCTAAAAATCGCGTATCATCATGTTTCAGCATGACTGAAGGCAGTAAAATCCCATCGCCGAAATCTTTTCCTGACAATGACCCAAGCAAATCTTGTCCAGTTAATAACCCCGTAACCGTAATCTCTTGTCCCCAATACTCACTCCGTAGCGCGGCTAGTTTGACCTCCAATCCCTCAACCTTATTCAACTGCTGCACGAGTGGAACAAACGCTGTTTCCACTGCATTACCGACCACCCAGGTTAATTCTCGCGCAGGTTCCACACGAGTTGGTAACATCCGCGTTGCTGCATCTTGAAATTGTTTAATAAACTGGCGAATTGAACCCACACCATTCCCAATTTGGGGATAATCTTCATAATGAGATTCTGACGGTAATTCCTGTTGGGCGATTAAAAACCATTCATCCGCTAACCAAGCAAAGGTAGACCCGAATTGTTGGCGAAATTTTGTTTGTAGCGATTGAACTTGCTGAATCACCTCTGCTGCTTTCTGGCGACTAACAGGGATTAATTCATCCTCTGAGGGACGAAAGCGAGTTAATCCCACAGGAACGACAGCGACTGACGCAACAGCAGGAACTTCATTCTGTTGGAATTGGGCTAAATCTATGAGGGTTCGTTCTAAGTGAATGCCATCATTAATACCAGGACAAACCACAACTTGAGCATGAATTTGTAATCGTCGTTCCTGAAACCATTGTAATTGGTCTAAAATCTGCCCAGCACGAGGATTTTTGAGGAGTCGGCTGCGAACGTCCGGTTCAGTGGCATGGATAGAAACATACAACGGAGATAGACGTAGGCGTTCGATGCGATTCCATTCGCTTTGAGTGAGGTTGGTTAGGGTTAAGTATGAACCATAGAGGAAACTGAGCCGATAGTCGTCGTCTTTGAGATATAAACTCTGTCGTTTTCCGGGAGGTTGTTGGTCAATGAAGCAAAAAGGACAACGATTATTACACTGAATTAAGCCATCAAATAAGGCAGTTTCAAATTCTAGTCCTAAATCCTCGTCATAGTCTTTCTCAATTTCTACAGAATGGATGTTTCCCGCCGCATCTCGGACTTCTAATTCCAATAGTTCATCAGCACAGAGAAATTGATAGTCGATTAAGTCACGGGGAGGTGTACCATTAATCGAGACAATGGCGTCACCGGGTTCAAACCCCACCTCAGCGGCAATGGAGTTGGGGATTACTTTATTAATTAAAGCTGGACGGATAGAAGTTTCACTCATTGGAAAGGGAACAGGGAACAGGGAACAGGGAACAGGGAACAGGGAATTCAAAATTCTAGTTCTTGAACGCCATTGGGTGTAATTTCATACCCCCATTCTGGATGCTGGGAAATTGCCCGTTCTATTTCGGGTCGAAGAATGGGATCTGCCATGAATTGGGCAATGGTGGTGGGATCAGGTCGTTGACCATAGAGGCGCAGACGGCGCAGGGGTTTCAGTCCGGTGGATGGTCTGGAGGAATGGCAAGACTGTTTCACCAAGTCACACAATCGGCGGTAGTTCTCTTGTCGTTGTTCTGGAGTCTGTCCGGTATCAAAATCAGCCGCCGTGAATACAGGTAATTCGGGGGGATTGGCAATGTTTCGCGGTTTCCAACCGTAGCGTAAGGCTTTGATCAGATAATCATTTGGCTTCTCAAGTAGTCCCTTGGCACAGTACTCAATGAACGCTTGAATCGAGGGTTCTAAGTTGTGGGCATAGTTGTAGATTGTTTCTTTTAGATGTTCATCATTGAGTTGAACCCCTAACTTTTCTAACTTAGCTTTATATTGGAGAATAATATCGACGTGACCTGGATCAAGTTCTAGAAAGTCCATCTGATGATTTTTCGACTAGACGCCCACTTCTAATCATAAAGGTATAGGGAAAACCTGACCCCACCGTGTAGAGACGCGCCATGGCGCGTCTCTACGGGTAGATGATTGGGTCGGTTAGGAATGATGCGTGAGGCGATCGCCTGATTCGACATCAAACCAGTGCATCGTTTTCTCCGGTAGGGTGAGAGTCACCGTATCTTCTTCACCATCCCAGTAGTTATCAGCAGCTAACAACGCCCGAATCGTCTTGCCTTCTGACCCGTCTGAACCCTGCACCCGCACGCTGATCAGTTTTTCTTTACCCATATCTTCGACCAAAAACACGTTACCCTTGATGGTTTGTTCATCTCCTTGCTTAGCAATCCGCACATTTTCGGGACGAACACCCATGATAATTTGGCGCGGTTTTTTCCGCAGGTCGGGCATTTTCAGTTTAAAGTTACCCAGAATGGCATAATTCTCCTGACAGCTAAGGGTTAGCAGGTTCATTTGGGGACTGCCCATGAAACTGGCAACAAAACTATTCGCCGGGTAGGTATAAATCTGATAGGGGGTATCAAGCTGTTGCAAGACGCCCTCATACAGCAAGGCAATTCGAGTCGAGAGGGTCATTGCCTCGGTTTGGTCGTGGGTAACATAGACGACGGGCTTGTTTTGGGATTTAAATAGTTGCTTGAGTTCCGCCCGAACTTGTTCTCGCAGTAAGGCATCTAAGTTACTCAAGGGTTCATCTAATAAAAAGACTTCCGGTTCTCGAACTAAGGCGCGGGCAACCGCTACCCGTTGCCGTTGTCCACCGGAGAGTTGACCGGGTTTGCGTTCGAGTAAGGCGCGGTCTAAATCTAGCTTGATAATCACATCATCAATGCGCTTGCGAATTTCATCGCTAGAAGTTTTACGGATTCTCAGCGAGGCGCTGATATTTTCCTCCACCGTCATGTGAGGATAGAGGGCGTAACTCTGGAAAACCATGGCAATATTGCGATCGCCTGGGGGAACGCCGTTAACCGTTTGTCCACTAATCACTACTCTGCCTTTCGTTGGCGTCTCCAATCCGGCAATTAATCGCAGCAATGTGGATTTACCACAGCCAGAGGGTCCAATAAATGTCATGAACTCGCCATCTTCGACATCTAGGCTAATGTCTTTAATCGGTACCGTTTTTGGATTGTATTCTTTGCGTAGATTCTGGAGTTCGAGTTTTGCCATGATTTTTACCTATTGAGTTTTGAATGGGAACCTGTCAAGAAATGGTAAAAGGTGACCCGAGTTGATTGAATGGACACCGTTGTTAATTGATGCAAGCGGGTCGCCCCTACAATCTCATCCTTTAACTGCCCCAGCAGTGATGCCCTGCACAATACGACGCTGGAAGAATAGCACTAACAGAATCAGGGGTATCGTTCCCGCTACTGTCGCTGCCGCGATCGGACCATAAGGAATTTCAAATACAGAAGTTCCCCCAATTTGAGCCACGGCTACAGGAATGGTTTTCATTTCATCTCGCGTAATAAAGGTTAAAGCAAAGATAAACTCATTCCAAGCAAAAATAAACGTTAGAATTCCCGTCGTTACCAGAGCAGGAATTGTCATCGGCAGGACAATTTTTAACAGCATTTGTACGGTGTTATACCCATCAACCTGGGCAGAATCTTCTAGATCCTTAGGCAGTTGTTGAAAGAAACTCCGCAGCACCAAAATAGTCAGGGGTAAATTAATTCCGGTATAGGGAACAATTAAAGCCATATAGTTATTCCCCAAGCCTAAAAGTTTCACCACCTCTAGCAGTCCCAGAAACAGTAGCACGTAGGGAAAGAGACTGACAATAAGAACGCAGCCTAAAACAATCCGCTCTCCCGGAATTCGTAACCGTGCTAAGGCATAAGCAGCGGGCGCTCCGGCGATTAAACACAAGAAGGTGGAGGTTAATGAAACAATGGCACTATTCAGGATATAACGAAAAAAGGGATACCGCTCAAATAGCTGCGTGTAGTGATTCCAAGTCAGTTGATCAGGCGAAGGAAAATAGACATTCGGAATTGTCGAAATCGCCTCATTGATCTTGAACGAGGTCAAAACTTGCCAAAGGGCTGGTGCTAGGCAAAAGATTAGCGTTAATACAACCCCAACCCAGAGCAGAATTTGCTTGGTATTGATTTTTGATTTGTTTTTGGATGATGATTGTTGAGCGATTGCCATGATTAATCTATTGGTCTCCTAAAACATTAATCCGGGTTTTTGAGAGCAAAAAGCCCACAATTGCCACGGCGAGAATTAGCAAGAGGAAGGTGACGACAACCAACGCCGCACCGTAACCAAAGTCCAAATAGCGTCTCACCGTGTCGTAAATGTAGAGTGAAATCATTTCCGTCGCATTCGCTGGACCGCCCCCTGTCATCACCAGTACCAGGTCAAAAATCCCGAAAGCTTGAGCAAATCGAAACAAGAGGGCAATTAATATTTGCGGGGTCAGTAGGGGTAATGTAATTTGTACAAAACTTTGGACGGGAGTCGCCCCATCAATTGCATGGGCTTCATAAAGATCCTTAGAAATGGATTGCAATCCCGCCAACAAAATAATCGCGAAAAATGGTGTTGTTTTCCAAACATCAGCAGCAATTAATGCGATCATTGCCGGAATGGGTTCACCTAACCAAGTAATCGGCTCAACGGCGGGCAATAATCGCAAAATATCATTGGCAACGCCAAACTGGTCATTAAAAATCCACGCCCAGGCTAACCCCATAACAGCAGTGGGTAATGCCCAAGGAATTAAGGCGGCAGTGCGAACTAAACCTCGCCCAAAAAAGGCTTGATTTAGCACCAAAGCAATTGCCATTCCCAACACTAATTCCAGGGCAATCGAGGACACAGTAAACACCGTTGTGTGCCACATACTTTGCCAAAAGCGTCCATCACCCACGAGCCGTGCATAATTGGCAAAGCCAGCAAATTCTGGCTGTAACTCAGTGCCGAGATTTTGATTGAATAAACTTAACCAAAATGCTCGTCCAATGGGATAGGCAAACACCATGAGCAAGATAAGTATGGCAAGTAGGGTGAGTAACCAACCCGTTCTTATCTCTCGTTGCCGAATTGAAGCTTGTTTCATCGTAATTTTATCGACTTACAACGTGCCGTTCAACTAACGGCTGAACCTTAATCTCCTAAAAGTCTTCGCGTTTCTTGGGCGGCTCGATTCATCGCTTTTTCTGGCGTCATTGTTTGTGTAATCGCCGCACTGAGATAACGCTGTAAAATATCTGAGGCTTGAGCGTATTGGGCGATAGGAGGACGCAGAACAGCCTTTTCCAGGACTTCTAGCATTTGGGGAAAGTAACTATATTTAGCCACCAGTTCAGAATCGGTATACAGTGATTTGAGTGCTGGTGCATAACCTGTTGCTAGACTAAATCGTTTTTGGACATCCGGACGGTTAAAGAATTCAATCACTTTCCAGGCTTCGTCAGGGTGTTGCGTGGATTGAGAAATGCCCAATCCCCATCCGCCTTGGCAAGCACCACTACTATCGGCTGGTTGGTGTACCATCGGCTTAATCGCAAATTGACCCGCAATCTCTGAGTCTGCGGCTAATGGGTAAACGTAGGGCCAATTTCGCAAGAAAATAGCTTCACCATTTTGGAATAAGCGGCGGGTTTCTTCTTCAGCATAAGTGGTGACGCCGGGAGGAGAAACCTCTTTTTCAATGGTATTCAGTAAAAATTCGACCGCTTGGATAGCTTCTGGCTGATCTAGTCCAACTTCTAGTGTGTCTGGATTCACCCAAAAGGCACCAAATCCTTCCAGGATTTCCACAAACATGGCAGATAAACCTTCGTATTGCTTTCCTTGCCATAAATATCCCCATTCAACTCCTGTTTGTTGTTGCAAGGCTTGAGAAATTTGCATGAGTTCGGCAAAGGTTTCGGGGGGTTCGTATCCACCCTGCTTTAATAAATCAGTACGGTAATAGAGCATACCCCCATCGGAACGCAAGGGCATCCGATACAGTTCACCGTTATAGCGTCCTCCCTCTACATCCCCTTGCATAAACTTCGATAATTGGTCTTGGGAAACTCGGTCAGATAGAGGCATTAACCATCCGGCTGCGGCAAATTTTGGGACCCAAACAATGTCTAGATAAACGAGATCGTAAGGTGAATCACCGAGTAAGAACGCCGAGGTATAAAGGTCTTCTACCAGGTTAGTTTCGTTAGGTCCTTCCAGGATTTCTAGATTGATATTGGGATTTTGTGCTTCAAATTCATCGACAAATTCTTGCCACTGGGATGCTTCTAGGGCGCTCATCAATACTTGAACCGTGACGGGTTGTTGCGTCAATGCGGGGAGAATGAGAAATTGAATCGTGGCAATTGTGGCAATCAGTAAGATTAAAAAACGAGGAATTTTTTTGATTCTGAAGATGCCTCGTTTGAGTTTGCCCAATTGCTGACTAATGTTCATTGGATGCTCTGACAATTCAATAAGGTTCAATTCACTACTGTGCGATGACAATGACAGGCTGTCTCACACAGGATTGCTGATAAGCTTCAGCCTCATTCTAGCTAACGCTTATCAAGCCCTTAACCTCATTACTTGATTTCATGAGATGTTATAGCAGTAGACACATCGATTAGGACTTTCGGCACCATTGTAGAGACGCGCCATGGCGCGTCTCTACATAAATGATGTGTCCTAACCGCTATGGCGGTTGCTATACTTTAGGTTAGGGGTAGATGTAAAGAAATGAAACTTAACTTTATTTAAGTTAACATTTCCTGGAGGACAATCAGACAAAATCGGCTAGGTCAATCGATTGACGGGTGTAAAAGGATACTTGTAACATATTTTTGAACATAATTCATACCTCGATAGTTGGTTGACATTTTACCAAAAGAGTTATAAGCAGGTCATTTGTCATACTCGCCCAAGCGAGAAGCCAGCTACGTCATTCGTCATTCGCCATACTCACAGAGATTGATGATTATGCCCCATTAGAGGGTGCATTATGGGGAGTGACTGAAACTCAGCATTAAACCAAAGTGGCATGGCTAAAATTCAATGGAATAAGTGACGATGCTTTTTTAGAATTTTACCTAATAAATTAGCCTAGCCAAAGCTTTGGGGGAAATGACTGATTTTTTCCTATATTTCCCCAGTTGACCTTAATTAATCCGATTTTTTAGCCGACTCGACTGGCGATCGCATGAGACAGGATTGACCCAACCCCGATGATCCAAGGATATACACTGGGACAATAACCCCTTTCCGACAAGCAGATGATCAAGCGGCTTTGGCAATGGCTAGTGCGGCTGATTTGGCGAATCGTACCGCCTTTCCTGAAACCCAAACAATACAGGCGACGGCAAAAACGCCTGAGTGATGCAGATTATCATCAGTTATTTCGGCAATTGGTGATTGGGGTGAATCAGGGATGGAATCGGGAACAGATCCTGCAACATTTAGGATATCAGAGTAGCGATCGCGCTTTTAAGGTGTGGCTGTATGAGTATGGACAGCAGTTGCGCCAATTACCCGAGGCGGATCATCAGTTCGCTTGGCAATTATTGCAGATGAGTGGTGTCGGCTGTGGAGAATTAGGGGAAATTGCGGCAGAAATTGGCAAGGATTTATTGGCGAAATCGGCGGGGAAAGGGGAAGCTTATCGGGAAGAAACGGGAGACACAGATCACAGCGAAACAGGCGAAAGTGATGCCGCCGAAACCTGGTTCAATCAAGGGAAACAGCAACTCGCCGACCAAGATTTTCTCGGTGCGATCGCGTCTTTTGACGCAGCGATTCAACACCAACCCGACTACGCCGAAGCCTGGAATAATCGGGGGTTGGCTTTGGGGAAGTTGGGAGATGATCAAAGTGCGATCGCCTCTTATGAGAAAGCGATTCAACTTAAACCCGATTACCAATTAGCCTGGTACAACTGGGGTGTAGCGATGGATAAATTAAGAGAAAAAGAAAGCGCTATATCACCGATTGAATCGTCTCCAGATATCAAAGGGATGCGTGATATTGATGTGAATTAAAACCCCTCTCCCCCAGCCCCTCTCCCACTCCGGGGAGAGGGGAGCAAGAGGTATGTAAGAGGAAGTAGTTTAGAGACTTATCATAGTATATTGAACAGTCTGGTTACCCTTCTCCCTCGATGGGAGAAGGGGTTAGGGGATGAGGGTGACAAGTTCGAGAGACCCAATTAATCAATTATCAATTATCAATTATTAATTGTCCATTGATAAAATAACGATATACACTAAAATAATACCCCCTTTTCGACAAGCCAATGGTGAAGCGGTTTTGGCGGTGGCTAATCCGGCTAATTCAGCCGATATTACCCCCCTTCCTCAAACAGAAACGACACAGGCGGGTGAAACGTCAACGCCTCAGTGATACAGACTATCAGCAGCTATTTGGACAACTGCTAACTGGGGTGAGTCAGGGATGGAACTCAGAAGAGGTATTCCAACATTTAGGACATCGGAATGACCGCTATTTTAAGGCGTGGCTGCGAGAGTATGGGAAGCGGTTACGGAAATTGCCAGAGGCGGATCATCAGTTGGCGTCGCAGTTGGTGCGATTGAGTCGGGTAGGGTGTGGGGAATTGGGGGAAATCGCCGCAGAGATTGGCAGGGAGTTGTTAATGAAACCTGCGGGAAAAGGGGAGGAAGTGGTGGCGGTGGAAGAAAGGAAGAGGGTATCGGCTGAGACATCGCTTTCAGATTCGATTAGTTCTATTGAAAATAGCGATAGTGAGCAGGCAGAAGTGTGGTTTAATCGAGGGAATCAGCAATTTGATGCAGGGGATTTTCTCGGTGCGATCGCATCTTTTGACAAAGCCCTTCAATTCAAACCTGATAACCACTATGCTTGGTTCATGCGGGGTGTGGCGCTGGCTGATTTAGGTAAATATGAAGAGGCGATCGCCAATTATGACAAAGCCCTTCAAATCCAACCTGATTTCCACCAAGCTTGGTACAACCGGGGTGTGGCGCTGGCTGATTTAGGTAAATATGAAGAAGCGATCGCCAATTATGACAAAGCCCTTCAAATCCAACCTGATTTCCACCAAGCTTGGTTCATGCGGGGTGTGGCGCTGGCTGATTTAGGAGAATATGAAGAGGCGATCGCCAATTATGACA
>NZ_JAVJNP010000034.1:0-15950 GCF_040217205.1 Coleofasciculus sp. A1-SPW-01
AGGCAATAGGCAATAGGCAATAGGCAATAGGCAATAGGCAATAGGCAATAGGCAATAGGCAATAGGCAATAGGCAATAGGCAATAGGCAATAGGCAATAGGCAATAGGCAATAGGCAATAGGCAATAGGCAATAGGTAATAGGTAAGGTAGAGTTTTGTAGTTAACTTCCCCAGCTTCCCCAGCTCTCCCAGCTCCCCCAGCTCCCCCAGCTCCCCCAGCTTCCCCAGCTCTAGATGGACGGCTTTTGATTAAGATATGTTACAATATTTAATGAAGTGTTAGCTAGTGTCAGATATAACGTATGCAATAAGCAGAGGCAAAAACAAATCGGATAGATAGCCAATTCTAAATCTGGGTTAGGGATGGGGGCTTTAACTCACCCAGTCATACACATTTCGAGTTTCCTAATCAATCTATTTCCCCCTATTGAAATAAAACTTAACATTTCTCTCATAGAGAAGCGTTCACCCCAGCTTAAGGTGAACCCTCCTGAAAAGGAGCTTAGTTGCTTGAACTCCACTCATAATATAGATATAGCGATCGCTATGAAAACTGCTCAGACCTCTACAGACCTTGTCCGCACTTACCTCCAAGAAATTGGTCGTGTACCCCTGTTGACCCACGAGCAAGAGATATTATACGGAAAGCAAGTCCAGCGTTTAAATGCCTTAGAGCAAACCAAAGAGTCGCTGTTTGAACAATTGGGTTACGAACCAACGCTGTGTGAGTGGGCAAAAGCCTCGTCCCTATCGGAAGCCGAGTTACAATCGTGCATCAGGGCAGGTCAAACGGCTAAGCGCAAAATGGTAGAAGCCAATTTACGTTTGGTGGTTTCCGTAGCCAAGAAATATATCAAGCGCAATGTAGACCTGCTTGACTTGATTCAGGAAGGTACGATTGGGATGCAACGGGGCGTAGAAAAATTTGACCCGACCAAAGGGTATCGTTTCTCTACCTACGCCTATTGGTGGATTCGTCAAGCCATTACCCGTGCGATCGCGGAGAAAGGACGAACAATTCGCTTACCGATCCACATCACCGAAAAGCTGAACAAAATCAAAAAAGCCCAGCGCCAACTCTCGCAGACGCTAGGGCGTGCCGCCACCATATCGGAATTGGCGACAGAATTAGACCTGACACCCAAGCAAGTCCGGGAGTACCTGGAGAAAGCGCGTCAACCTCTGTCGTTAGATCTACGAGTCGGCGATAATCAAGATACGGAATTAGGAGAACTGCTCGAAGATAGCGGACCTTCGCCAGAAGATTTTGCTACCTATTCAGCCATGCAAGTCGATCTGGAGAAGTTAATGGCGGATTTAACCGAGCAGCAACGTGAAGTGCTAATGCTACGCTTTGGTCTAGTCGATGGTCAACCCATGACACTCGCCAAGATTGGCGATCAACTCAAAATCAGCCGTGAACGAGTCCGTCAAATTGAACGGGAAGCGCTGTCTAAGCTTCGCAAGCGCCAAGCTGACATGCGTGAATATATTGCAGTCAGTTAGTTGGTCTTATGAGACAACCTGATATTATGGGTTCGGTTCCACCTACCTGATGATCAATTATCCCTTGTTAAGTTAGATGGAAATGGAAGATATAGAGCTATTGCTCGGAGGTAAACGGTGAACAACCAATCTGATCGCGTCCCAGAATTTTTTGAAGGCAATGGAGACAATAATCTTTTGTGGGAGTACGTACAATCGCTGAGTCCAGAAACCGTTTCCCATTTATCCAAACCCACCTCGGCTGATGTGTTTCAGGTCATGGAACGTAATGTGATGGGATTGTTGGGTAATATTCCTTCAGACCATTTTGATGTCACTATTAATACTAGCCGCGAGGATCTAGGACATTTGTTAGCCTCAGCAATGGTCAGTGGTTATTTCCTACGCAAAGCTGAACAACGCATGACATTTGAAAAATCCTTGCAAAAGACCGATTCCTCCGGCGCAGATGCTGGCTAGAGTAAGAAGGCAGAAGAAAAGAAAGTCATCTACAGGAAATAGGATAATTGGGGCGAAATCAAAAATCGGCAGACTCATTTGCTGGGCTGCCGATTTCATCTGTAGAAAACCAGCGAGAAACTCTCTTAACCTGGTATGCCAACGCCTGTCGAGACTTGCCTTGGCGAGGTAGCACCGATCCATATCCAATCTGGATTTCGGAAATTATGTTGCAGCAAACCCAGGTGAAAACGGTTATCCCTTATTATCACCGTTGGTTGGCTGAATTTCCCACCATCGAAACGCTAGCGACAGCGGATTTACAGCAGGTGCTTCTGGTTTGGCAAGGATTAGGGTATTACAGTAGAGCGAGAAATCTCCACAAAGCCGCTCAACAAATAATCCAGGACTACGGGGGAATTTTTCCAGATCAACTGAGTGACGTTTTAGCATTACCAGGAATTGGTCGAACCACAGCCGGCGGAATTCTCACCGCCGCTTTTAATCAACCTGTACCGATTCTGGATGGGAATGTGAAGCGAATTCTGGCACGATTGGTAGCTTTATCAGTACCACCTGCTAAAGCAACGAAAAAGCTTTGGCAACTTTCGGAATCGTTGCTTGATCCAGAACATCCTGGCACTTTTAATCAGGCGTTAATGGATTTAGGGGCGACTATCTGTACTCCTAAAAACCCCGATTGTTGCCATTGTCCTTGGCAGAGTCACTGTCAGGCGTACAATCTAGGTGTTGCATCTAAGTTACCCATGCGTGAAGCCTCTACCCCCTTACCTCACAAAATCATTGGTGTTGCCGTGATTTGGAACAATCAAGGACAAATTTTAATTGACCGCCGCCCTGCTCAGGGGTTATTGGGTGGATTATGGGAGTTTCCTGGTGGCAAAATTGAGCCAGATGAAACTGTGGCAGACTGTATTAAGCGGGAAATTCGGGAAGAATTGGGAATTGAGATTGAAGTAGGCGATCGCGTAATCACGGTTGATCATGCCTATAGCCATTTTCGCGTGACGTTGATTGTCCATCACTGTCGTCATCTCTCAGGTGTCCCCCAAGCCCTGGAATGTGATGAAATCCGTTGGGTAACCCTAGAGGAAATTGACCAGTTTCCGTTTCCCAAGGCGAATACTCAGATTATTGGGGCATTGCGTCAAGAGACTGAAAGGATGTAGAGATAGAGTAGATGGGGTGAGAGGGTGAGGGGGAGATAGGGAGAAAAAGAAAGTTCTACATTAGACTGCAACTTGGTATAAGTATTTCTACTTTCTTTCACTAGTGCAAGAAGGCAGAAATAACTGAACAGCTACTATCTTCCCCAGCTCCCCCAGCTCCCCCAGCTTCATCGTATCTACGAAGCTGCTCAAGTATTTCCAAGGGCGCTGCACTAGGGGCATTTTCCTTAGCTGCATAAAGCTTGTATGAAGTAAGCCCATAGGCTTATGCCTTAATGGATATAAATTTTTCTTATGATTTTTGGATTGATAGTTCTGATACAGTCGCTGGGATCAGGAGAATGTGTCGAATTAGATGTCCTCTACAGCACTTTCTAACACGGTGTGGTACAGTAACAGCCATGAGCCAACCAATTTCTAATATCAGTAGGAGTAACTAAATCAATAGCATTAACTAAAGCCTGTTCTACTATATCTCTACAACGAGCAGCTGCTTTACGCAAATACTGTTTAAGTTTAGACCAGCAATTTTCAATTGGGTTAAAATCGGGGGAATAGGGAGATAGATAAATTACTTTGGCTCCAGCTTTCTCAATTATAGACTCAATAGAAGCGACTTTATGAGCTGAAAGATTATCCATAACAACTACAGCACCAGGCCACAAACAGTTGAGTAAAACCTTTTCGACAAAAACTTGAAATGCATCCCCATTAGTTGTACCTTCAAGAGTCATACATCCGAGAAAACCTTTGAGGGCTATTGCACCAATAACACTAACGTTTTTTCCACGACTATAGGGTTTACTTCCATAAGCTCTTTGTCCTTTGGGTGACCGCGCATGAGTGCGGCATAGACTTAGTTGGATGCCCATTTCATCTATAAACACGCTTGTTCTTTAGATCGATTTCCCTAACCTCATTTCAATATTCCACTCTCAGGTTTTGAACTCGCTCAGTTTCAGCTTGATCGGCGTGAAAAGTTTTTTTTCGAGTCAATTTGAGTTTTTGCAAAAAATAGTGTAAGGTACTTATGCTAACTTGAACTCCGAGATTTTGTTCAAGTTTTATGTTTTGAATAAATCCTAGACTGACTTTAAACCGACTAGCTAATTGCCTTTGAGAACCTTCATGGTTTTCATAAGCGGCGATAACTTTTTGGCGTAAATCGAGAGAATAGGGATGCATATACTATATACCTGGTTCAGGAAGACTGGAAAACTTAAAGCCGAAATGGCGGTACCATGATTTGACGCGATCGCATAACTGAACCTACTGCCCAAAACTTGCCTATGGGAGGCAAAACAGTGGTGAAATAAACTTGTTTCGTCACATTTTTTTATCATACTGCCTCTTAATTACTCCTCTAGCAGTTCGCTCTCCTGTCGTTATAGTACAAAAGTTCTAAAATTCTCATGATCAAGGATACATCTGGCAGGCGTGTAAATAGACCAGCGCGAAGCGCTATACATATAAATAAATCGGTTCGCTCATGGCTGTTACTGTACCACACCGTGTTAGAAAGTGCTGTATGGGTTGCAGCGTGGGCGTTTTTGCCTTCAGCGATGCTATACTTGGTTTCCCAAAGATTATGGGTTGACCGTTACATCCTGTTTGTTGCCCCTTATGTACTTATTCTCTTAGCCGCAGGCTTTCTCCGAGTCTGGCGTTTGCAGCGAATCCTAGCGATTGGTGTGGTAATAGTTTATGCGATCGCGGTCAGTGGTGGATTGGTGCGCTACTATACTGTGCAAGACCGCCAAGATTGGCAAGGCATAATGCAGACGATTAGCATCAATGAAAAACCAGGTGACGTTATCGTTTTATCGGGGGGTTCTCCTTCGGAAAAAGCACCTTCAGCACTGAGGCATTACTATCAAGGTTCAGCCCCCATCAATCGTCAACCAGAACTTTGCCCTACGACCAAAATCAAGCCGTCAACTGTAGAGAATGCGCTGCGTAGCTTATCACCTTTTCCCTCTCGCCTTTGGCTAGTCTGCGGAGATTTTGACCAAAAGGCGTTTCAAAGGGTTTTCGGAGAGACATTCGACTTGCAAAGCTGGCATCAATTTGCCAATTGGAACTTTTACCGAGAAAATGATTACCTGAACCTTGTTCTAGTAACACCAAAAACCCGTAATTTGGTAGCTCCACCTAAACAGACTCTTACTTTCTTGTTTAACTGAGCAGTATTGCATCTAATCTTGTATTGAGGACGATTCATGGTCAATCGTTTAACCAGTCGCCCACTTCTTATTGCAGGTTTACTTGTCGTCTTCATTGCGCTTGCACCCATCGTTGTGCTGTTCGCCCAACCACCCACTTATCTGACCCCAGCGCAACTGTTGACTGATCCGTTTCTACAATTGCCCACTGACACCTCGGTGCGCGTCGTCTGGTTTACAGAATTTGCTGGAACCCGTCATAGTGTAGCTTATGGAAAAGGACTGAGGCGGGTTGCGATCGCGAATACCACCAAACTCAGTCGTACCCGTGAAGACCAAAAATCCCGTGTTGGAGAACAAACCGAAGATGCTCAAGTTTACCAGAAACCGACGCTAAGGGATATCTGGCGACATGAAGCCGAGGTAACGGGACTTACTCCCGGTAAACGAGCTCCCTATCAAGTAACCAGCGTGCGGAATGATGGACAACTTGTCAAGAGTAACCCCTTTACCTTAGCCGCTGCACCTCCACCTCATACCCCCCTGAAAATTCTGCTCACCTCAGATCATCAACTCATGCCCATGACAGCCGCCAATTTACAAAAGGTAGCAGAAACTGTAGGCAGAGTGGATGCCATTTTTCTGGCGGGAGACTTAGTAAATATTCCCGATCGCGCTTCCGAATGGTTTGATGATAATCGCGGCGGTGCTTTCTTTCCCGCCCTTCAAGGTCAGGCTAATTATCAACTAGAGAAGAATAACATTACTACCCGCTACACCGGAGGTGAGTTAATTCAACATGCGCCCTTATTTCCCGCCACAGGAAATCACGAGGTTATGGGACGATTTTCCATGGATAGGGGATTAAATGACCAATTTAATGATCCGATTCCTCGCCAAGTTGCCGCAGACATATATCAACAAAAGTCCGCTCAGTCGAACTCGAATAACCCTCTTATTTGGCTCAAAGAGCATTCCTTTAATACCGACACCTACAACGAAATTTTTACGCTACCGGGGAACGAGAACTATTACGCCATTACTTTTGGTGATATTCGTCTAATTTCCCTGTATATTACTAATATCTGGAGAACGCCCAGCCTCAAACCGAATACCAAAGGACGGTATCGGGAACGAGAAGCCGATTTAAATAATCCCACGGCTTGGGGATATGGACAGCATATTTTTGAACTGATTAAATCAGGAAGTCCTCAGTATAACTGGCTCAAGGCTGAACTCAACAGTCCAGAGTTCCAACAAGCCAACTATAAAATCGTCATGTTTCACCATCCCCCCCATTCTTTAGGAGATAATATTGTCCCGCCTTATACTGACCCCGTACAAATCATTGAACGGGATAGAAATGGAACAATTACGGCGGTGCGTTATGACTATCCTCCCCAAGCCGATTATATTCGGCGGGATGTGATCCCCTTACTCGAAAACGCAGGCGTACAACTGGTTTTATATGGACATTCCCATCTCTGGAATCGCTTTGTCAATGCTCAGGGAATCCATTTTCTCGAATCATCCAATGTGGGGAATACTTATGGGGCTTACCTAGGCGAAAAACAGCGCCAAGTGCCAGAGGGAAAAGATTACGCGGCTACAGGAGATCCCAATGGATTAGAACCGATTCTGCCCACGATTGCACCCTTAATAGGTGAGGATAACCAACCCTTACCGTATATTTCCAGTAACGATATCACCGTATTTAGCATCTTAGACACCAGTACAGGAATCGTCAGCAGTTATCGTTTTGATACCAGGAAACCCGACTCAGACATAATTAAGTTTGATGAATTTCAAATCGCCCCGGTTCGTAGTCAGGGCTTTAGCCTAACCAAGTCAATAATCCCATCATTATCGTTAAAATATCCCTAAAGAACGTATTTGCCACTCATAAAATCAGGTTGGGTTTGTTTGGTCTTAAAACTGGTTTAAGGCGGTTAGTGAAATAGAGGCTCTCTAAATCGAGTAAAATAGTCTGAGTTGTCCTGTTTGAGGGAAAAAAGGATGTGGCACATAAAATTAGTTGAGAGGCGGTAGACCACCTATGGTATTTACCGACTTCAAATCCCTGGCTCAAGTTCAACAAGAATACAATATTAAGTATTCAGAGGACAACTTTATTTCATATATTGACTTGAAGCATTCAGATGATTTCCGTAACGAATTTGACTTTAACCTAGAAAATATAGATGTTTTTACATCTGAAGCCTCTCGCTGTGAGAATGTCATTTATCCAATCTTAAGAGAAGTCTATAAAAGCTTTGTTGATCAATACACACTCTGGAGTCATAAGTCCATTACTTATGATCATAAACTCACAGGCACACCTGATTATTTAATATCAACAAAATCAGAACTCGGAAAAACAATACTGGGTTTACCGCTTGTCGTGGTTGTTGAAGCCAAACAGAATAACTTTATTGAAGGGTGGGGTCAATGCCTTGCGGAGTTAATTGCCGCACAGAAGATGAACCAGAATGAAACACAACCTGTTTATGGCATTGTTACCGATGGAGAATTATGGCAACTGGGGCGGCTTGTGGGGGATATTTTTACGAAAGAGAAAACCCGAATAGCGATTACAGATTTAGATAAATTATTTGGCGCGATCGCGTTTTTGCTAGCTGACTTTAAAAGGCTAGAGATTAGCTGATCAAAACTTTAAATTCACAGGAATTCAGTTACCGTTGTAGTGGGCAAGAGCAACGAACAATAATATAAGGGTTTGTTGGTTTATAACTCTTGCCCACCCTACCTAAAATCTTTTGAAACCTGCGTAGGCAGGTTTTGTTTGTGTAGCTGCGGTTTCAACCGCCCTGTTGAGAATTGGACTTAAACATTAAACCGAAATAGCATTACATCGCCTTCTTGCACCACATACTCTTTCCCTTCCGCCCGCACTAATCCTTTGTCCTTCGCCGCATTCATTGATCCAGACGTTACTAAATCATCATAACCAACCGTTTCCGCCCGAATAAATCCCCGCTCAAAATCCGTGTGAATCGTACCAGCCGCTTGGGGGGCTTTCATTCCGGCTGTAATCGTCCAAGCCCGGGTTTCTTTGGGTCCGGTGGTTAAAAAGGTGCGTAATCCTAACAAGTTGTATGTAGCCCGAATTAAGGATTTTAATCCCCCTTCTTCCACCCCTAACGACTCCAAGAAATCTCCCCGTTCATCTTCCGGTAACTCAACTAATTCTGACTCCACTTGCGCCGAAACCACCACAACTTCTGCCGCTTCAGCCGTGGCGACTTGTCGGACTTGTTCCACCCATTCATTCCCAGAGGCTAAATCATCTTCTGACACATTCGCCGCATAAATAATCGGTTTTGCACTCAATAATCCTAACGGCTTCACCACCTCGGCTTCGTCTTCGGTTAAACTAATATTTCGCGCCGATTTACCTTCATTCAATCCCGCACTCAACTTTTCCAAGGCTTCCAGTTCCAACTGCGCCTCTTTACTCGTCCGCGCCTGCTTGCGGGTGCGTTCCATGCGGCGTTCCACTTGGGCTAAATCCGCTAACGCCAATTCCAGATTAATCACGTCAATGTCACGTACTGGATCAACGGAACCGGAAACATGGATAATATTCTCATCATCAAAACAGCGCACCACATGGACAATGGCATCCACTTCCCGGATATTGGCTAAAAACTGGTTCCCGAGTCCCTCGCCTTTACTCGCCCCCTTCACCAATCCGGCAATATCGACAAATTCAATCCGAGTTGGCACAATTTGCTCAGAGGTGGAAATTTTCGCCAGCACAGACAACCGTTCATCGGGTACAGCGACAACCCCAACATTCGGCTCAATCGTGCAGAAGGGAAAATTCGCCGCATCTGCTTTAGCATTGGCGACGAGGGCGTTAAATAAGGTTGATTTGCCTACGTTGGGCAATCCCACAATTCCGGCTCTTAGCATGTCAGCGCAATTTGGAAACGATTTAAGGAGTTCTAAACGTGGTTAAAATTATCGGTCGTAAACCCTTGGGTACTCAACCAGTCTATGACATTGGCGTCGAGCGCGACCATAATTTTCTGCTCTTCAATGGCTCGGTGGCGTCCAATTGCTTTAACAAGTCCCACTCCACGGCGTATGCCTATGTTACCTATCAGACAGCGTTTCTGAAAGCCAATTATCCGGTGGAGTACATGACAGCGCTGCTGACAGCCAGTAGTGGGAATCAGGATAAGGTGCAGAAGTACATCGCCACCTGTACCACCATGGGCATCGATGTCTTGCAGCCGGATATTAACCGATCGCACGTCGATTTTACCCCAGTCTCTGGCAAAATCTTATTCGGATTCTCAGCCATCCGGAATTTGGGCGAGGGGGCGATTGAGACTATTCTCCACCAACGGGAAAAGGACGGGGATTTTCAGTCATTAGCCGATTTTTGCGATCGCGTGGATTTACGAGTGGTGAATCGTCGCGCCTTGGAATCCCTGATTTACTCCGGGGCGTTCGATCGCCTAGAATCCAATCGCAAACAACTAATTAACGATTTAGAGGTGCTGATTAGTTGGGGGCAAGATCGAGCCAAGGATCGACAGAGTGGTCAAATTAATATTTTTGATGTCTTAGAAGACGCGGATACAAATAACAGTGAACGGAATAATGCCTGGAAAGCTGCTCCGAAAACCCCCAAGGTTGAGGATTTCTCGGCTCAAGAAAAGCTCCTACAAGAAAAAGAATTGCTCGGCTTCTATGTCTCGGATCACCCTCTCAAAGCTGTGCATCAAGTCGCCAATCAGGTACTGACTCCGATTAACCTCAACGAATTAGCAGATCAGAACAAACGCACCATCCTGAGTGCCATCGTGATGCTGACTGAGGTAAAATTTCACGTTACCAAAACAAGTGGCGAGCGCATGGCATTTGTGCAAATGGAAGATCTCACCGGTCAAGCCGATGGCGTTATTTTTCCGAAAACGTTTGAGCGGATTAGTTCCTTAATTGAAAAAGATGCCCGTCTAATTGTTTGGGGTAAGGCGGATGAACGAGATGAGAAAATTCAGATGATTATTGAAGACGTCGAACCCATTGAAAAAGCACAAATGATTATCGTGGAACTAACCCCCCAGAGCGTGGACACAGCCACCCTGAAACGTCTCCAATCGATTTTGCAAGAACAATCTGGGGAGAGAAAACCGCAAAAAGTGCCAGTTATCGCTAGGGTTGGGGCGTTAAATCAGAGTCAATTTGTCCGCTTTGATCCTAAATACTGGGTACAAGATTATGAAGGTATGGTTGACAGGCTGAAGGCGGCGGGATTTCAAGCTCGCACCAAGGCGATGGCGGAAAATCAGTAGGGGATGCGATGGGATAAAACAATTGTCGGGGCGGGCGCGAGGGACTAACCTATCGGCACATCACCGACAACGGTTGTCCAAAACCCGCCCTGCCCTACCTGGATGCTAGATTTACAATCTTTTTACAACCGAAAGAGCCATCTTTGCCATTTCTTCATAGTCTTTCACTTAGGATGATCGACAGATAGCAAATGATTAAGTGGGACAAGCATCATGCCCGAATATCAATGGAAGCTGGCGATTGTCGAACGCAACCTATTATATTCCAACTGGATCACCTTGATGCCAGAGGCACAAGAGCGAATGTTAGAGGAAGCTGAAGAATTGCTCAGGGACTTACCGCTATTAGATAAACAACGATTACTGACATTTTTGGCAAGCCTTAAAGATACCGAAAAACATTTGCATCATAAAATTCAGCAAATTGTTAGCCATCATATCCAAAAAAATGCACACAATATTATCGGGAGAACATTGCTCTCTAGTAATGCCATATAACCGATAGAATTGGATTGACATCCGCCCAAAACCCAGTAGAGACGCGCCATGGCGCGTCTCTACTGTCCCAGTTAGCGGTCGAGACTTTTTCGACACACAGTCCTACACTTGGATGTAAGGAAAGTTTCCTAACTGTCAGTAGTCGCAGAGGGAGTGAAAGACTGTATCCTCAGTCTTGCCTATCTCTGGGATTAGTTTGATTAGGGTTATCTACCGTTAACGATTATGCTGTCACCATTTTTCATCCTATTCCTCTATGCTTCGCTTTGGGTTTGGTTTTTTGGTGGATTTACGGCTAAAAAACCCGATAAAAAAAAGACACCCGAAGAACTATTGGGAGAATCGCTGTCTAAATACCTTTCTTCCTTAGACATTCCCAAAAAGAGTTAACCGATTAAGTTGACAAATCTCTAATACCTTTAGACAAACCCCACCCTAACCCTCCCCTGATCAAGGGGAGGGAACTCAAATGGGTTTGGTTTAGGGGGTTAATGTCACTGGACTTGTAATTCACTCAAACTCTATTTCAACAAGTCGCTGTAGCAAGTCCGCCTCTTTAGTCATTGCCTGACGAATCCGGGCAATCATATAGGAGGCGGTATTCTTATTGACTCCAATTTTCTTCGCTAACTGACGCACACTAATCCGTTCGGGGGGATTGAGAACCAGATAAATTGCCAGAACCCATTTTTCTAAGTCAACATGAGTTTTGTGAAACAGAGTCCCAACTGTAACGCTATATGAAGTAAAGCATTCGTTACATTGATATCGGCGTTCCTTTTTTAAGCGTCGAGAATGAGTTGATTGGCAATAGGGGCATTGGGGATACTTACCCCACCGGATTTGTTCCAGACGGGCAAGATAATTATCGTTTTTGTGGCTCATCTTTAGTTCCAAAATCTGATGAACCAAAGATGAACCATACAACTCCAATAAAGAGGTGTTTTATGTCATATAATGTTGCAGAAAAATGCCAAGGCGGATTGCCTCGGCACTAAATTGACTCGCTCTACTATTTCTAGGATTGAAGTGGGGAACAATGATGTTTGTTGTACTAAGAAATATTAAAAAATGTAAAATTCTGACTATTTCCCATTTTCTGTTCCCTTGCTCTCATGCTCAACTTTAATGAAAGTCCGACTACTTAGCGTAAGGTATCGAGCCAAGTCATATCATCTTCACTCAAGGGGGGTTCTGGCGGCATCGAATAGTCAATCACCAAGTCAAGGGCAGCTTCCTGAGAGGCTTGTTCAAGTAAAGCAGCCAAATCGATCGCCGGTTCAACTTCTGCGGCGCTCAGGGGTAATAAAAATACGGGGATTGGCTCCCGCAAATCAAAGGGATACCGTTCTGCAGCGGGTCTTTCATTGGCTCGACTGACTAAGATTTGGTAGTCGGCTATACATCCACCTTGCACAGGCATAGATTCACCGCTTCTGAGCAGATCAATTTCGACTAAATGGGTTTTGCTGCTGAGTAACGTTTGACGCTTTTTTAGATACTGCGATCGCCCTTCGCCGGATCGTTTATTCTTGGGCGATAGCACTTCAATGACAGTGATAACGTTGCGGGTAGCCACTTCGCGAATTTCCAAAAAGCGTTCGGTGACTTCTTCGAGCATGGGTATCGCCACACGCTCAGGCTGGCTCAAAACGGCGGCTGAGGTAGAGGTTGTAGTGCGATTAGGCGTTTGCTGAATCACCGTTGTATCAGGAATACCAACTAAAACAGAATCCAGGTAAACCCGCTTATCGACAGCCGCCCGATATTTGGGGTTAAGTACTGGGTTGAGGGTTCTCATTAGCCCACTAATCAACCCGTAATGGATTTCGGGCCAAATGTCTGGTCGTTCCAGGTAGGGGTTCATGCCAGGAAAATTAGGTTGACTGGTCATATCAAGTCCGGTAGCGTCGGTTGTGTATTACTTATAAGTTTTGAGGGGTGTAGGAGCGGGTTTCACTACTATCGTCTCTTTTTGACCCAGATGCAACAAAACCCGCCCCGATTAATCCTTCGCTTTACTCTAAGACATGGCGCGTGACCCTTCACTTGGGAAAGAGGACATGGTTTTGATTTAAATTTGGCTTTCTTTGACTAACTCTTTGGCTGTATTGGCGAGTTTTCTGGCTAAGGTAGAATCACCTTGTTTATCAGCAATAACTGCCATGGCTTGAAGAACCTCTGCATTCGTAACACCGCGTTCCTGCATTCCTTTGACTTCATTTTCAATGTCTTGGGCTGAGGGTTTGATTGTTTTTTTGGATTCGGTCAAGGGTTATCTCCTAATTACTTACAAATTTGTTCACCGCATATCATAGCCAAACAGATTCGGATTAACCTCTCCTAATTCCAAATCCTCTAAGCCATACTCGACCCAACGCCGATCAACCATAGCGGCGACATCCGCATCGGATTCCAAGGTTGCACCCCATTCATGTTCCGTTTCGGGAGGAATTTTAGTGGTTGCATCAATGCCCATACGTCCGCCTAAACCAATCTTTTCACTGGCAAAATCTAAGCTATCAAAGGGCGTATTCGGCAGAATAAATACATCTCGCGTCGGGTCTACTTTGGAACTAATTGCCCACACCACTTGACGCGGATCACGGATATTAATATCTTTATCCACAACAATTACGAATTTGGTGTAGGTAAATTGGGGTAAGGCACTCCAAAACGCTAAAGCCGCCCGCCTCGCTTGTCCGGGATAGGCTTTATCAATAGAAATAATCGCGGCTTTGTAACTGAGGGCTTCCATGGGGAGGAAGAAGTCCACAATCTCGGATACTTGTTGGCGTAAAATTGGCGTATAAATCCGATTGAGTGCGATCGCCATCATTGCTTCTTCCTTGGGGGGACGCCCACTGAAGGTGGTAAGATAGATGGGGTTTTGGCGATGGGTCATGCAGTGGAAGTGAATCACTGGGGAATCTTCGACGCCGCCGTAATAGCCCATGTGATCACCAAAGGGTCCATCAGGTAATACTTCCCCCGGTGTGATTGTCCCTTCTAAGACAAACTCGGAGTCAGCCGGGACTTGTAAATCTAGCGTCTTGCACTTTGCCAGTTGCACCCCTGAACCGCCGTAGAGTCCAGCAAACAGCCATTCAGAAAGGTCTACGGGAATCGGCGTGGCGGCTGCCATAATAATTAAGGGATCAACCCCTAACGCGATCGCAATTTCCAGTTTCTTGCCATTCTGCGCCGCTTTGCGGAGGTGTCTCGCCCCACCCCGTACCGATAACCAATGAACACTCATGGTAGTCCGGGATTGCAGTTGCAGACGGTACACACCCACATTAGGAGTACCCGTTTCACAGTCTTTGGTAATCACCAACCCCAAGGTAATAATTTTGCCCGCATCCCCTGGATAGGGACGAATTAGGGGCAGTTTATTTAAATCTAGGGCGTCTCCTTCCACCACCACTTGCTGACAGGCGGGGAAAAAATCTCGTCCTGGTTTGGCTTTGACGACATCAAATAAAATCTTGCCAAACTCCACCGCCTGGGAAATTTTCTTCGGTGGTTTCGGCTGTTGCAGCATTCCCAGCTTTTTCCCCAATGTTTCCAACTCTTGGGGATGTTCCTTATTCATCGCCCAACACACCCGTTCCTCGGTTCCCATCAGGTTGATGGCGACGGGAAAGGATGAACCCTTGACATTCTCAAATAATAGTCCAGGTCCTCCCGCCTGTAGCATCCGATTGGATATCTCGGCAATTTCTAAATCCGGGTCAACTAACGCCGTAATCCGACGTAATTGTCCCCGTTCCTCTAAAAGCTGGATAAATGCCCGCAGATCTCTCGCCATGGTTAAGATGTGTAAAGCTTTTTGTTTCTTTTATTATGGACGCATAAGCCATCCTCCGTGCTACTTCGTGATATGTCCGTCGAGTTTGATTAAGTTCTTGCAGGATAGCAAAGGTGAAAGCCTTCGCGTCCCTTCACGACCTTCGAGGGCATATTTAACCGTATCGTTGTAGGATAAAAGTTGCCAGGGTTGATCTTTTAGAGTCGCGATCGCGGAATTAGATTTGCTTACATGACAAGAGTCTATGATTTATTAATCCAAGGCGGTTTCGTCATGCTGCCCCTGCTGGGATTATCGATACTAACGATATCCTGTGGGCTAGATCGTGCTTGGTTTTGGTTTCAATTATTAAGCCAAGAAGCCACCCTGGTTGACGATGTGCTAGGGACGGCACATTCTAACTTAGAACAGGCTAGAGATATAGCAGAATCGGCTCAACACTTGCCCATTGGTCGCTTTCTCTATGCACCCCTCAAGCTGAAACAGCCAACACCAGAAACCTTTCGTTTAGCCATGGAAGCTGCTGGTGATAAAGAATTAATCAAAATGCGAAAAGGTGAAAAACTCCTGGAAACTATTGTAGCGGTTGCGCCTCTATTGGGTCTATTGGGAACGGTTACGGGTTTAATTAGTACATTCAATAACCTAAAAATTGGTGGGGGTGGGACAACCGTTGAGGCAACAAAAGTGGCTGGAGGTATTGGTGAAGCACTAATTACTACAGCAGCGGGTATGATTGTGGCAATTATTGCGCTTTTAATTCTCCGAACTATCGTCACGTTACACTCCCAGCAAATGGACTACTTTGCCGAGGTGGGAAGTGAATTAGAACTTATTTATCGCCAGGTTTGGTATGAACCCCTCCTCACCCCCTCCTCCTCACAAGGGTAGGTTTTTTAAGATTGCGGTTCAGGTTAGACTTGGAAGACAGGTAGACCATCACTTCGACTTCGCTCAGCGACCGTAGACAAGGAAGAGTGAGAACGAAAAATAGGGCGTTTCGGCTTTTAGAAGTTAG
>NZ_JAVJNP010000038.1:0-15541 GCF_040217205.1 Coleofasciculus sp. A1-SPW-01
TGGTTCCCCTTCTCCCACCCCCCTCGTTCCCCCCTACAAGAGGGGGGAGGACAGAGGATGCTATCGCTTTTATTTCAAGGGAGAAGGGGTTAGGGGATGAGGGGGAAATTTTGAGCAGTAAATAGACATAGCTGAAAACCTTGCCAGCATTGGTTTTCGACCTTAAGTTGACACCAATGCTTTAGTGCCATAAGCGCTAAAGCGCAACTACAAACTCTAAAGTTAGTAAGCTGTCATGCCTTTAAATTGGGTATTAGTAGCGAGCAAGATGCAAAGCCTGCGGCATGGCTTCGCTAAACGCACTACAAGGATTTCATGATTATTGATATTTATTAAGGTTTAAATGCCGAACAGCTTACCCTTGGGATTGGGTTTGATATCGATTTTTCTAGATGGCGTAAAAAGTCAGCTAGAACTGCGGCATTTTCGACTGACGATTCTGATAGTGTTTTTCACATAACCAAAGATAGTCCCCGGTATAGGTGGGAAGTCGCTTCAGTCCCAATCTTTCATGATGGGAATCTTCCTCATCTAAGAAAGAATGTAACGCCAATATTCCCGAACGTTCTGCGTGAGAGAGTAAGCCATCTCCCATCCCGGCGGTTCCATCAATTAGGAGTTTATCCTCGCTGAGAATCGTATTGGTTAATTCCTTCATTATCTCCAATTGAGATTGAAGATTACTGACTTTCATGAACTCTTCGCCAAAAAAACTATTCGCGGCGGGTGCAGTAATTGGGGTTAAGGTTTTCAACACCCCCGCAATTAAATTAGCGTAGGGAGCGACTTTTTCTACCCATTCACGCGGCGCTTTAAACTCATAAATTCCCTTATCGATATCATGGACAGGATGCTGACAATTCGGTTCCTCACACCACAAATGTAGCCGATACTTTTTACTCGTCAACCGTCGCCAGTTCCCCTCCCTCGGTTCCAGGGTAAATAGTCGCGGTCCCCGTTTGGATTCGCTGGCGACGGCTTGCATAATTCCCATCACATAGTTGGCGATGCGGCTTTCAAATTCCTGGAGATTCTGCTGAATTTCGGTAAAGCCGCGCTCAACTTTAACTTCAATGCGACTCAATTGTTCCCTAGTATCTTCCTCTTCTAAACCGAAGAGTAAATCAACTATTTTGTGGCGAGTGCGACAAAACTGACAGCGATAGTGAGTATCCCCTTCCTCCAGAAACTGGCGTAATGCTCCAATTTCAAACCGTCCCATACAGGCTTTACCCTGATTCTTGGTGGGACAAGGAACGGCAAAATAATAACGACCTTCCAATCCGGGCCAAGTGTCAGAAATCAGCTTTTGTAGGGTTTGCTGAAGGATATTGGTAAAGTATTCGGGCCACACCGCCTCAGTATACAGATGAAGTTCTCTGTCTCGCAATTCCAGCATCGCCTCACCATGGGTTTTATTCCGCAGGAACATCCCCTTTTGCCAGTGTAATCGATGGGTTTTCCCATCTGGTTCATGGCGTTGATAAATATAGTCATGGGTGCGAACAATCATCCAGGGAATGAGTCCCGGTGGTGATTCTTCCATCACACAAACGGTAGCAATTCGACGCCAATTGTTCGCGGGTTCTTCCTCCGGTAGCCAGGGGAGATTGGGACGAATTTGGGGTACGTGTTGCGCGACTATACTGGCGGTTCCGTCTTCTAAACGGTAGGAGACATCGTATTTTTCCATCAGTCGCAGGAAGAAGGGATACAATTCTGAGGGGTAGCGCGTTTTACCATCGGCTGGATTGTCCCACCATACCTCTAGTAAGCGGTTATCCGATAAGATACCATCCATGTTTTGAGTTGTGCGGTCTTCTAGCACAAAACCAATGGCTTTAGTTAACCATTCTGGCTGTAATATGACATCATCCTGTAACCGTTCATCCTCACTGTAGTAGACGATATACCCTAAATCATGCATCAAGTCAGCTAAGGTTTTTGTGGCGATATGATTTAGATCATGAGTTGAACAGACTGTGGTAAATTCCGTGTAGGAAATCCGAGGTTTATTAATTGCCAAGAGTTCATCCCGTGACTCTCGCCATGCTTTATTGAGTACCACTCCCATTTGGTCAAAGTTTTGAGCGGTTTCAGCAATGATTTGTTTGAGTTGGGCAATACCTATCTTTTCTCCGGTAGCGGGGTCATCGACTAAACTATCGACTTCATGGAAGTCTACAATCATGTCACCAAAATCGCGTTTTAGGACAGGTTTATCGATGCGGGCAATATGTTGACCGGATTGGCAATAGGTAGAAATAATAATTACACGCGCCTCATCGCCAACTCGCAGCCGTAGTAGTTTTAGCCAATCTTCTACTTGACATTGCTGGACACCCCGGCGTGGTTCCCAAACGAGTAAGTAGACGGAACGTTTACTAAAGAAAAATTGGTGGGTGACGCGATAGACTTCTTGACCGCCAAAGTCCCAAGCATTCAGCTTAATTTCAACGTTTTCTTTTTGAGGATGGGGTAGATGGAGCGCTTGAATGGCAATGTCAACGCCATGAGTGGTTGCTTCATTGGTTTGAGGGTCTTTACCTGTTAGTGCTTTCAGCAGGGTGGTTTTTCCTACTCCGCCTTCACCGACTAAAACTAATTTCGCTTCGTAAAATTCTTCACGTTGTTCGGGTTCTTGTATACTTTTTAAATATGCTTTTAGTTCGTCTAGTCCACTTTGATATGCACTTCTTACAACAGGGTTAAGGGGATTATTGTCTAAAATCAGCTTTTGTAGGTTAGTTAATTGACCGATACATTCCGGTATCTCTGTTATTTGGTTTTCCGTTAAAGAAAGCTCTTGAAGGTTAATTAATTGACCGATACATTCGGGTATGTCAGTTATTTTATTATCATCTAAATCCAGCTCCTGAAGGTTATTTAGCTGACCGATACATTCGGGTATCTCTGTTATTTGATTTCCCCCAAAATACAGCAATTGAAGATTAGTTAATTTGCCGATGAATTCCGGTATCTCTGTTATTTTATTTCCGGTTAAAGCCAGACTTTGAAGGTTATTTAGCTGACCAATACATTCGGGTATCTCTGTTATTTTATTTCCGACTAAACCCAGATTTTGAAGGTTAGTCAATTGACCGATAAAATCCGGTATCTCTGTTGTTTGATTGTCATTGAAGTCCAGGCTTTGAAGGTTAGTTAATTGACCGATATATTCCGGTATCTCTGTTATTTGATTTTTCCATAAATCCAGCACTTGAAGGTTAGTTAATTGACCGATACATTCCGGTATCTCTGTTATTTGATTTTTCCATAAATCCAGCACTTGAAGGTTAGTTAATTGACCGATACATTCCGGTATCTCTGTTATTTGATTTTCCCTTAAATCCAGCACTTGAAGGTTAGTCAATTGACCAATACATTCCGGTATCTCTGTAATACCTTTTCCCGACAAATTCAGCCTTGTTACTCCTTCACGGGCTGCCTTCTCAATAATTTCAAGTAATTCTGCTCTATCCGTCATTCTATCTCGTCCTCACTCAAAGCCACCGGAAAAGGATTATGGCATCTCTTAACTTGGCACAACTCAGGCTAGTCTCTCGCAGCTTTCCACCTCTACCACCTTAACTGATAAATTCCCCAATGGGAATCTTCCCCGTTATTCGCCTTCAAGTTTTCCCCGGCGCCGATGAGATCCAATTGCTGAGTAAACTGTTCGGTTCACCGGAATCTAGAAAACCTCTCTCCAAACCTCTCTCCTACAAGGAGAGAGGCTTTGAATTCTCCTTCATGGAACAAAAAGCGAAGCATCCTTTGATTTTCTCAAATAGGCTCCATCGTTGTAGTGTCTAAGCTGTCATGCATTTAAATTGGGTATTAGTAGCGAGCAAGATGCAAAGCCTTCGGCATGGCTTCGCTTAACGCACTACAAGGCTTTTGCCGTTATTGATATTAAGGTTTAAATGCCGAACAGCTTATAGGCTTAAGGTGATTCTTTACCCAAGGTTCAATGTTATCTTCTGTTAAAATATCTGCACCAAGCTTAGAATACATCGAAGTTACTTTTTGATAATTTCGCTCAAGTTTTTTATAGGCAGGATATTTTGGGTTAGGTGGTAATGTCACAATAGCTAAAGGGAAATCAGGTTGATGTTCCTTGACGTCAGAAATCTTCCAAGCAATTGAATTTTGAAGATCTGCCTTGACTTGAACTTCAAAGGAAATACCTTGAGCGGCAAAATAAGGTTTTCCATTAGCAACGACAACATCAAATTCATGTTTTTCAAAATGCCCTGACAATGAATAATTATTTTTGACTAGATCTTTTGCTCGATCTCCAAGAATATTTCTAATTTTCCTCCTAGTCACTTGCACCGCAAAAGCGCGATCGCGCGGCTTTGGCTCCTCCGGTGGCTCAAGCAAATAGGTATCAGCAATATCAGCTAAAAGGCTTTCTACATCGTCTAGAGAACCACGCGGTTCAGTCAACTGAATGCTATTAAACCAATTCTGAGCGACTCTGATTAAACGTTCCTGCTTGGGAGTCTCATTCGGCGAATCCCCCGGAAACAATAATCCATCAGCAGCCGCATCCTCCATGCGACTAGCGAAATCTTTGAGGAAATGGATATCTTCCATTCCAAAGCGTTTTACCCGTTCCCAATTGTTTAAAAATCGAACACGCACCCGATTATCATCAAAGGCAAGCACACCAATATTGATCCGCTCATCAGCAATCGGATTGGGAACGTATTGGACGATACTGTATCGACTAACCATTGCTCTTGCCTTATACTCAGAGGATTCACAGGAGTTCAAGTAACTCTTGTTGTCTTCTAATTAAGTATTCCACCATAGTAACCCGTTCTTCCATTGTAAACTGCCATTCCTGCGGAGGGACTGCCACCACACGAATACTATTATCTTCAGTTACCCGCTCTAGCTTTTCGAGTTCTTCTTGGAGGTTGGACTTTAAACTAATCAGAGCCAATTATACCTGCGCGATCGCACTTCTTTTGATAACTACTATTCACTAGATACCACTTGGTTCTTTCTTTCTCCTTTACTACTGACATTTCCTCAGCTTGACTCAATTTCGTTTCGCCTCAATTTGTCAAGCTATGATAATTTAAACTATTTTTACTCCCAGAACAGTTTAAATTTTCCAATCAGAGTCTAGTCTCAACAAAACGTCATAATTGCTCGTTTTTCACCTCTTTTTGGGAAAAAGCTACGAATTTTCAGGGGGTACAGCGATTGTGAGAGGGTTGTGTGGTTTTCAGGTATACTATCTATGGTGGGTATTTTGTCGGCAAAACTAATTTTGACCCAGCTAAACTCCTTGAATATTCGTAGAACTTTGTATAATCTCCGATTTTTGTCTCACTGCCAATATCTCTTTGGATGCATGTATTTTTTTAAAGTTTCGATAAAAATCATGACTAAGTATTGACAAAAACACAGATGACACAGAAAGGATGATGTAGACAGAAGCCTGAATAGTGAGGAACACAGATTGACACAGACAAATAAATAATTTCCTCAAATCATCTTTTTATCCTTTCGTTCAAGTCAATCTACAAGATTAATAGGGATTGAGTTAATTAAGGGTTTGTGGTCAACGCTATACTTTTAATGGCGAAGACAGGACAACTACAAACCTTGACTTATTGTTTCAAACGGTTCTGAACCTAAGGGACTGGGTGTCCACCCGGTAACGGTTTTGCGTTTGGCGAGTAAGGGTTGGGAGTGAACGATGGGTAATCGGACGGCTTCTTGGGCTAAAATTTCATCCACTTGGGCATAAATTTGAGTCCGTTCGGCTTGATCAGTTGTCGCCCTTCCCTGTTCTAAAAGTTGGAGAATTTCCTCATTTTTCCAGCCGCCTAAATCCTCGGTGGCGCCGGGACCAAAATGGGCATAGTAAAAGTTATCGGGATCACCATAATCCCCTGTCCATCCCAACATAAACGCTTGAAATCCTGGTGATTTTCGCCGATCCTCTAAATAGGCTGCCCAATCTTTGGTTTGTAAGTTGACGTTAATGCCGATCGCACTGAGTTCGGCGGCGATGGCTTCGGCGATGGGTTTGGGTGTGGGAAAATAGGGACGACTGACGGGCATATACCACAAATCTAGGTCAAAGCCATCAGGATACCCGGCATCAGCGATCAGTTGTTGGGCTTGTTGAGGATTGTAGGAATAGTTGATAATTTGCTCAGACTGATACTCCGAGAGAGACGGTGGGGTAAAATGGTTATCATGTTGACCCAATTCTCCCCAAAAGGCGGGGACGATTTCTGAGGAGTTAATAGCTTGCGCGATCGCACGACGGACTTCTACCTTAGAAAAGGGTTCATAGCTGGGATTTAGTGCCAAATAGCCGACGTTAAATGAAGGACGAAATACGGCGTCTAGGTTGGCATCATTTTCAATTTCAGGGAGTTGATCCGGGGATAAATCTACCGTAAAATTAATCGTACCCGCCCGTAATTGTGCCAACCGTGCCGACGGATCAGTAATGAAGCGAATCACTAACTGATCAGACTTGGGTAAATCCGGTTTCCAATAATTCGGATTCTTGTCCAGAACAATGCGATCGCCAGTCTGCCATTCTTTAAACATAAACGGTCCCGTCCCCACTGCCAAGGATGCCGGAGTACCATAATCTGCCCCAGCTTGTTGAATCGCATCGGGACTGGCAATCCCAAAATAACCCGAAGCTATCGCCGCCGGAAATGCGGCAAAGGGTTGCTGAAGGATAAACTCAATCGTATTATCATCCGCGACAACAATATCTTGCAAAATTGAGTCCGGACTTCCCTTATACCCGCCAAACAAATTCGCCCAAATCTCGTAATTTTTCCCTGCATCCCGATAGCCAAACTCACTGTCGGGATTCCACCAGCGCTCTACATTAAACCTTACCGCTTCAGCATTAAAATCGCTACCATCATGAAATTGAACATCATCGCGTAGCTTAAACGTCCACGTCTTCCCATCCTCAGATACTCTCCACTCCGTCGCCAACCCTGGTTCTAACTCCGTGGTTCCCGGTTTAATACTCAGCAGCGTATTGTAGATTTGATGCTGCACAACAATCGAATTGCCGTCGGTAATATTTCCCGGTTCCAAGTTCACCGGTTGTCCACCGGAACCATAAACCAGCGTATCAGCCGGAATCGCGGAACTCTCGCTAGTTTGGGGAGACTGAGTATCACAATTCGCCAGCCCCAACCCCAAAGCCAAGCCCATAATAACCAACAGAATAAACCGAATCAGCGATCGTTTAGGCGATGCGATCGCACATGGCATTTCAGAGGACACAGCAAAACCCATAAACTCTGATCAAATCTTACCTTACGTTCGTAGTCAGGGAACCTTAGCCTTAAACTTACAACCGATTGCCATACACCACTAACCCCCTCTGCGTTCTCTGCGTAAACCTCTGCGTTCTCTGCGTTAAAAAAATATAATGACTAACGGATTTGAACCTATAGCCTTTCTGGATGCACGTCAGTAGGGCGCAGGTTTTCTGGGCGCACGTCGGTGCGCCCCTACACATCTTGAACCAACTCAGCCGATGGAGTCACTACCGTATTCCGATCCTTTCTCGCCTTTCTTACTTCAACCAACGCCTCCTTAATCACAACAGCCGTTGGTACCGCCACAATCACCCCCAATAATCCCCCCACCCTTACCCCAATTAACAGAGAAATAAACACCCAAAACGGATTTAATCCCGTAACACGACCAAAAATTCTCGGCGCTAATAAATTTTCCACAAGTTGCTGAAAAACCACCGCCACTGCTAATACTTGAACCCCCAAACCAATATCTCGCAAAGCCACAAGTAGCGTGACTAAAGCTATCCCCACAGAACCGCCAAAGGGAACCAGTGCCATAACTCCAATTGTAAACCCAAATAGCAACCCAAACGGAACCTTGAGTAAGATAAATAGCGAAATTAACCCCGACGCCATACAAGTAGCAATAATAATCTGCCCGATAAAATAGTTTTGGAAGCTTAAGCGTAGAGTATTCGACGCTGATCTCTGTACTTTATTGGGTAACCATTCAATTAAACTACGCCAGACTTCCCGACCATGCTGGAGTAAATAGAATGTGGAAATAATTATTAATAATACATCCAAAACCTTGGTTACTGTAAACACAGCTAAATTTAGGGTCAGATTCAAGCTTTTAGACGCAATAACTTGCAATTGTCCCTTCAGTCGGTCATTGATTTGAATAATTAAACCATCCAGGCTAATCGGCAAGTTTAAATCTTCCAACCTGTGATCCAACATGATCAACTGACGCCGCCCGGAATCGAACCATTCGGGTAAACGACTCACCAATTGTTGGGCTTGAGTAATAACTAGGGGAAATAACGTTACGCCAATTGCAAACAACAGCAATATCGCCACTAGAAATACGAATAACGCGGCTAATCCTCGCTTAATCCCCAGGGTTTCTAACCAGCTTACCGGATAGTTCAATAGGAAGGCTAACAGGGAAGCCGCTAACACCGTGACAAGTAGGGATTCAAAATAGGCGAAAATTTCCGAAAATGCCCATGCATTCAACACCGCCAAGGGTGCAGCCAAAGCGATGACTAATAATCGTGATGGGGGAGTTAGGGACTCCCACCAGCGCATTAACCTGTTTTTGGGTGTGGATGACCCGGAATTGACCATCTAAGTAGGTGGGGACAATTGAAGTTAACGGTGGTGATCGTCATTTGTCATTAACGATTTCTCACTCACTCATCCTAACTAAGAATTACAGGTTTGCAGGAACTCAAAATTTGCTGTAGATTAACCACATCACCAATAACCGCGATCGCAGGAGCTTCAAATCCAGTAGCGTCCACTTGCTGCACAATGGTGTCCAGAGTACCAATCAAGTAGTCTTGCTGCGGTGTCGTTCCCCAGCGAATCAAAGCCACCGGGGTGTCTGGAGAACGTCCCGCCGCGATAACTTGCGCCACGATATTGCCCAGATTATGCACCCCCATATAGATTACAATCGTTTCACTTCCCTGGGCGATCGCCTGCCAATTAACTTGAGGGCGATACTTACCCACCGCTTCGTGTCCGGTGACAAAGGTCACGGATGAACTATACTGGCGATGGGTTAGGGGAATTCCTATGTATGCAGGTGCGGCAATCCCCGACGTGATCCCCGGAACCACTTCCACCGATACACCCGCCCGGATTAAATCCTCCATTTCTTCCCCACCGCGCCCAAATACAAAGGGATCACCCCCTTTAAGACGCACGACAACGGCATTGGTTTTGGCTTTTTCAATCAGTAACTGTGTCGTTTGTTCCTGGGGTAAGGAATGACGCCCACGCCGTTTTCCGCCATTAATTTTTTCCGCCTTGGGGTTAATCATTGCTAAAATCGGCGCACTGACTAAAGCGTCGTAAATTACCACATCGGCATGTTCTAACAAGGTTTTACCTTTGAGGGTAAATAATCCAGGATCTCCGGGACCCGCGCCGACTAAATAGACTTTACCGAGATAGTTAGGTTGATTCATGACCCTTCAATAAAACCATTCATTTCAATTAATATATGCGCTCATGTTCCAGGCTTAAGGATCTCATAAGTAGGTTGGTGGAAATAAACTCAACTATGTTAAGTGATGTAAATAGACCTCTTTCCCCTGACAAAGGACGAATGACGTAGCTTGCTTGGAGCGAACGCGAGTTCTCCACCGCCCGCCTTTTATTGTGCCGACCTACTTATCTCATCCTTCATCCCTATAATCTATGGGGACTACCCAATTCATCTCGTTACTTAGGATACATAATCCGCACACAAATGACATTTTTACATATTAACCATGCGACATTAACATTTATTACCGGATGTTGCCTGACAAATCGGTCAGCAATCTCGCTTTTGTGATCATAAAGGTCAAAACCGTTTATTCTGTGGTAACCCACATTCCGCTTTAATCGCCGTGGCAAAAGCGGGTTATAAACGCGGATTGGGTATTATTTGGTATTATTGGTGAGGCAGGGCGGGTTTCGTTATTCAGTTAGTTCTGACTAGCTAAATTGATTCCCTAAACCCGCCCCTACGGTTGTCAAAATGTTTAGTAACTATCCACAATAAATTGAAAAATACCAAGTAGTTTTTCCCGTTCATTAATATAATATCTATGGTCATCCACAAAAACAACATCGCCCTCTAGCTTCAAAAATTGCCAATCTTCTCCCGTAGTCACACAGCCGTAAATCCCAGAAATTGAGTTATTTTCTAGCTCGTTGAAGCGTTGCGCTCCCAACATTTGAGCAATGCACTGACCTAAACCGCCTTTGATATC
This sequence comes from Coleofasciculus sp. A1-SPW-01, assembly GCF_040217205.1. Lineage (NCBI taxonomy): Bacteria > Bacillati > Cyanobacteriota > Cyanophyceae > Coleofasciculales > Coleofasciculaceae > Coleofasciculus > Coleofasciculus sp. A1-SPW-01. Next base: position 10,304 of record NZ_JAVJNP010000038.1, read on the forward strand.
GCCTTTTTTCGCTTCTACCAAAGAAATAATTGGAGCCTGCATGGTCAGAGAAACGGGACTTTTAGACAAGATAAAATCACATTCTCCTTTCAACCCTTGCTCCTCGTCTACATCAAGCTTTTCGCCAGAGTAGATAGAGAGTTTCTTCGGATTTCGTCGCTCTAGCTCAATTAAAATTGGGGCAATAATAAATTCTGATCGGGCTTTTTCACTGGACGAAGCCAGGGCTAACTTAAGGCTATAGCTAAGGGTTTCCTGTAGCCAGTTACTTGGTTCTAAGGTAGCAACATCACTGAAAAGCTGAACAGTTTGTTCGGTTAGTCCAAAGACCTTTTTTACCTGATTCAATGAAAAATCGCTGTATGCCATAGTAGCAATTCAGAACTAATCCGACAAAATTAAACTTAACCGCCTACATTTAGACAAGGGCGAGTCGAGACAGGTTAATTCTAACACCGCCTACGATGAGCAGCGACTCGCCCCTACAACCAACCGCGATAATTGCCCCAATTTATCTACGTAAAAAGGAGGTAAATTATTGTATGAAAATTAATTCAACGTTACACCTATCAGCCGTCACCCGTTCCTGGGAAAGCCGAGGACTTGACTGTCGCTTTGCTAATATACTGCAAAATTCGCTCAAAGTCACGACGAATTTCAGCTAATTGTTTTGCGTCTTTGTTAGAACCCGCGATCGCGTCTAGTTCCTGCTGACGTCTGACGCCAATCTGTTGCTCAAGTTTCCGATAGGTTTGTTGTTCTACCGTCCAGAGTTGAGCATTAATTTGATGCTCTAGATGTTTAGCAATTGCCTGAAATTGACTGGTAATATAACGGATAATATCGTTCATTTGCTTTTCTCTATCCGCTGGGTATTCCCCAGTATCCGGTTCAGTTTTTTCCGAGAAAATGATCGTTGCCGAACTTAAGAAGTGGGAAATATGGATAATTGGAGTCATCGCTTCTACCGACTGCCAATGTTTAACTTGAAACTTGGCTAAATTTTTGGGATAGTTTTCTGACATTACCTTAACGTTATCCCTAAAGGTTTTCAGCCAATGCAATTGACGATGGATGCGTTGTGCCTTTTTAGAGTTACCAGAATTGTGATTATCCTGTTTAGCCTGTTCCCACGATTCCAGTAAAATTTGCACCAGATTTCCTTTTAGTATTGTTACGATAGTTTGGTGTAGGGATATCATCGCCTCGTTTAGAGTATTGGTTATTTTTTCGCAGGCTTGTTCATAATGGTTTTGGATATTCAGTTCAGTCTGCTGAGTCAATTGTTCAAAGTTCAGTTGACTACCCAAGGCTACTTGCAGGATATCGCCTTCTTGAGTAATCGCGGCGGATAGGCGCAGGATTATCCCCTGAATTTTAATCCGCAGGCGATCGCGTTCTTGGTGTAGACTACGAGTTAGGCGGGTAAGTAGTTCTAAGAATATGGTGTCTTGGGGGGTAGTACGACTGATATGCAACTGCGCGTCATCTACACAGCTTAAAGCGATGCGAATCGGGGTATCAAAGCGGGTCAAATACCCTCGTTGTTCGACAAAGGTATCCCAGGTATCAATGAATGTAGCAAAACGACTCACGTCTCTGAGAAATTTATCCCCAGAATCGATTCCTTCACAGTAGTCTTTGGCATCGATAAAACATAAGGGAAATTCATCCAGGTTATAGGGATGTAAAGCTTCAGCTAAACTGCGGCGATAGTTCGCCATTTTTTCCCGTTCCTCACCCGCCTCCTCGGACATTTTATTAATCACCAGCATCATTTTCCAGCGATAACCTTGACGGTAGGCTAACTGCTTAAAATTTTCCACTGTTATTGTGTCAAACAGCATCGAAGTGAGACAGAAAATCAACAAATCCGCCTTCGCGATCGCACTATAGGTTATTTCATCATGATCCTGCCGTTCTGTAAAGAGTCCAGGGGTATCGATGAGTTCAATTCCCTGCCAATTATAACGGGTGATCTGATCAGTTGTAATATCGGAATGAATGGCAATATCTCGCCGCCCTGTCAACGCCGAAATTAGGGTGGATTTTCCCGCGCCATATTGTCCAACTACGACAACACTCAGCATTCCCTGATGGCGATAGGTATTAAGTTCCTGTCGTAGTTTTTGACGAATTTCAGTGAGAGGCGTTCGATTTAGTTTCGCCAAGTATTTGTCAAATTTTATACAAGCTGTCGTTAACTTAGACGCGACAACCGCTGATTTAAATTGATTCGTCATTTGTTGATTATCATTCGTCTTATGTCATTCGTCTTATGTACAGTCGGGGCGGGTTTAGTTACATCTGGATGTAACCAAAAAGATAGTAGTGAAACCCGCCCCTACACCATCTTCTCCATCTCCCCCTGCTCCCAGACGTAGCATGCTACGTCTCTACATTACTCCCTCATCTACTGAAGCCGATGCATCGACACATCTTCTTGCAAAATTCGATTAATTTCCTGGCTGTCTAGATGAGAACGGACTTGAAATTTGGTTTGAATATCAATCTGTTTACCAAACTCCCGTTTCACTTGGGTAACTGTTTTATTAATTCCGGCTTCAGTCAAGGGTTTATAGTGGCTTTGACACCAATCAACAATCCGCTTGCTATACGCCCTATTAAGTCGATTAATTGTATTACTGAGTTGTTGCTGAGGCTGATTAAACTGTTTTGAAATTAGCTCAAACTCTTGAATCAGTCCTTCAATATATCGAATAATACTTCCGGCTGCATGGCGGTAATACTCGCGAAAACTATTAGCCGCTTGTTCCTCAATTTTGCGTTGACTGGCTCGGATTTGTGGCGTTAATAACTTAGACAACCGTTGAACGGCAAAGTTGCGTTTTTGTTCGCGGGTTGTAAAAATGCCTAAAATGCTATTCAGCACAACTGCCCCCATCATCACCGTTTTGTTCACCGAGGGACTAAAATGAGTAACCAGGCTTTGGGAGAGTCTCAAGAAACTCCCGCCAATTTGTGCAGCATTATCACTGTACAGATCAACAGGACTTGGGAAAAATCGTAAATCATCCCCACCACTATAAGCCATTAATTGTAAATCGGTTCCCAGTTCAGATAAAGCAATTTCTACATCACGATTAAAGTTTTGCACCGTTGTTTGATAGGCATGTTGCAGGCGATCATCAATTTGCAGCGCTTGCAGTTTATAGTCCCAATTTTGTCTTAAGCTTTCCTGACTGAAGTTCCAATTGGATTCAGCGAAATCGGGTAAACTATTGAAAATATCTTGGAAAATGCTGCCAATTTGATACTGGAGGAATTCCAGATGATCCTTACCCGCCGTTTTGATTTGCGCCTGCAAGGTTTCTCGTTGACGGGTGAGAGTCGCACTCAATTGTTGATAGCTTTGACGTTTCTGACTCATCCAGTGGTAGGGGCGTTCAATTGTCCCTACAGTGGAACCCAGAAGCGTTTGCGATCGCCGAATCGCGCCATGCTTAACTAGGGATTCGCGGATGGAGTCTAAAAAGTCCTGGATGCGACTGGCTTTGAACAGTTTCTCCTGATTGGCTTGGTGTTCGGGTTCGCTTGCCATTTGCGCCGCCAGCAGCATGACGGGAATAATATCAAAATAGTCGTTGGCATAATGATTTTGGGCATAGCGACGGATGCGATCAATATGTCCGCCAATCCCACTATTTCCTTCTAGCGTAAAGAGTTTATCGGGATTCTTTAAGAAATAGTCTAAGCGACGCGGATCACGCAGATTATATTTCAGGTTGAGTAGCATAATTAAGGGTTTTGCCTTGGCTTTTAACTGCTGCAAGAATTGGAACTCGGTTTCTTGGATGCTGTCATTGGTGACGACATAGCAAATCAGATCCGATTCTTCAATCACACTTTCAACAATTTCCTCTTCACTTTTCCCCCCTGGTGCGCCAATTCCGGGGGTATCGATAATGCGAATATTTTTCCAATCATACACTCGATTAAAGCGAGTCGTGCGCTGTCCTCCACTACCAATTGCTTCCCAGCCTTCCCCAATAATAATCGCATGGAGGGTACTTTTCCCGACTTTGGTTTTCCCCATAACCGCCAGACTAAAATGGTGCAGGGCGCGTTGTTTTGCCCAGAGGGATTCGCGTACACTATCCAGTTCTTCTCCAATCTCGGCGGCTAGGGTTTGTTGGGTTTGGTTGAATTGATTGATCAGTTCTTGCGTGGTTGGGTTCGTCGGCTGCTGATGAATGGTTTTCTGGAGGTTCTCTAGGGTGAGTTTTAGGGTTTGATTTAAGCCGATTAACGTGGATTCCGTATCCGTGAGTGCGGTTTCAGTGAAGCGATAATTTTCCCCAGCGATAATGCTATTGCGTTGTACCGCTTCTTCGTAGTCGGGTCCAGCTAAGAGGATTTGCCGTTGCAATTGAACAATGCGGCGTCCCAGAGTTTCGGGGGCGAAGGTGGCAAGTTTAGCGATTAAGGTGCGGGATAAGATAGACTCTGCACCCATGAGTAATATCGCGCTGAGTGAGAGTTTCTCGGTTTGAGACTCCCTGTCTCTTGCCCGATTAGCTTGCAGAGATTGGGCTTGAGTGATCATCTGTTCCACCTCTGTCGCATCCCAGTGCCAAATCTGCGCCACCTGGGCAATCATTTGCTGTTCCAAGGGGGAAAAGAGTCCATCGACATAAGCGATCGCCAGGAGTTGCTGCATCGCTTCGGGTTGCTGCTCGGGGGGGATTTGCTGGGCGATATCCTTGATAGGGAGGAGGGTTTTCTCTTGGGCGAGAATTTTCTCCATTTCGTGGATTGTCTGTTGTCCCACCTGAGTTTGATCTGCCAACTCATGCAAGAGTTTCGACTCTTCCCGATGAATTTGGCGATCGGCACAGACTAGATGGGTGAGTAAGAGAAGCGGGTAGTCGAGGGGTTCACTAGCCATGGGAGTGGTGTTGGGTAGGGTTACCTGGGGGTAAATGCTGGGGGTTAGGGATACCATGATATCGGAAAGCACAATAGATTCTCCTATACAGTTCCCAACGAAAGCGATCGCTTTCCCGGATGCTTTGACTGCAAACACCCAGGGGGAAGATGGGGAAGAGGGTTCACTAACAGTCCGTAAATATCTAAACAATTAGTGACATAACTGGACATTTTCTATGATATAATCAGGAAATGTCTAGTTTAACTGCCCAAGAAGCGGCTACTCGACTAGGTGTGACGGTCTTGCACGTTGCACCGATGGCAACTCAACGGCTCTCATTCGATCTT
>NZ_JAVJNP010000041.1:0-37034 GCF_040217205.1 Coleofasciculus sp. A1-SPW-01
AAGATCGAATGAGAGCCGTTGAGTTGCCATCGGTGCAACGTGCAAGACCGTCACACCTAGTCGAGTAGCCGCTTCTTGGGCAGTTAAACTAGACATTTCCTGATTATATCATAGAAAATGTCCAGTTATGTCACTAATTGTCTAGATATTTACGGACTGTTAGTGAACCCCAGCTTCCCCAGCTCCCCCTGCTCAACTGTGGTAATGATCTTGAATCAGGCGATAGCAGTCGCCTACGGATGTCCGTTCTGCCATAGCTTTGATCAGGGCTTCGTAAGCCTCCCAGTTATCCTGTAACATCGTTTGAGCTTGCAGCATCGCCCAACGCTGTTTGGTGGTAAATTCACCAACCGGACGTTCAAATAATCTCAACGCCTCTTTTAATTTTTGGCAATCGTCGATTCCGCCTTCCGCTTCACCATAAACCAGGGTTTCTGCCGCAATTCCTGCCATCCAAACCGTACAGAATCGATCCAGAGTCAATCGCATTTCGCCAATGGCAAGGGGATTCGGTGAGAGTTGCTGAGTATCAAATTGCACGCCACCTAAACCCGGTTGTCCCTGCTTCAAGGCTTCCCAGGCTGTCAGCGTATAACCCGCGATCGGAATCCCCAAAAGGTAAGCCACCAGGAAATGACCCGCTTCATGGTGCAGAATGCGATCGCGATAGTCACTGCGCCTCTGGGCTAACCAATCTAATAGTACCGTTGTGCCTTTACCTTGAAAGCTGAGACTGTCTACCGTAACTAATCCTAAAATTCCAAATGTTGCCAAGGCGGGAATCGCTGGCGGAATATTAAAAATTGGAGTCAGTAGGGCGGAAAGGGTCATGCCAAAGATACCAATGGCAATTACATTGAGAGTGGTTTGCTGCATCATTTGATATAAAAGTGCGTTTTGTTGAGGGTTAATTTTGAATTTTTAACAGTTTGCTATTGACAAAGTAAACTTTTAGTGATAGTGGAATATTAACATTAATTATACGTTTTAGTATTTCAATCTCTTGTTCCATCCTGTTCCCTCTGGGGATAAAAAACTATACAAAATAGCGAGCGAGACCAAAATAGCGAGCGAGACGCTCGCACTACAACAACCTTTCCCTGTTATCTATTCCCTGTTGCCTGTTGCCTGTTCCCTGGTACTAGACTCATCCTCTGGTTCTGAGGACGAAGGAGACGGTTCCAAATCAGGACGATCCAAATTTTGGGCTTTGTAGAAGGTTTCTAAACTATCTGGATCACCAACAAAGCGCCAGTGCCATGGTTCATAACTCACACCTTGGGGATTTCCTTTGGGAAAGGATAACTCAAAGCTATAGTACGCGGCATTCTCTTCCAGCCACTTAAACGCCGCTGTATTCTCAAAATTGGTGTTCAGATTTGTGGCGGGTGTTCTGCCATCGCCAATATCGACGGCATAACCGGTGTGATGTTCGCTGTAACCGGGAGGCGCACTGACTTCAGCCCGTTGTGTCGCCACTTGTCCCCGTTGTGCTTTGATGTCAAAAAAGAGATGCTGCTGTTGTTGCTGAGTACGATAGCCGGATATTGCGACTAATACGATGCTATCGGCTTGAGCGGCTGCCCTCATCGCTTTAAATTTCTTCGCCGCCGCTTCCCGGAGTTGAATGCGACCATCTGAGGTAATGGGTTCGAGTTCGGATAGAGGAGCTTCTTCGTAGGGGAGGTGTCCCAGAAGATTATCAACGTCGTTCTCACTCTCACTCTCACTTTCCTCCGGAGTTGTTGAGGTGGAGGTATCTGTTGTCGTGGGTTGGGGGGAAGCGGTAATCGTTTGGGGAGATTGGGAGGTGGATGAGGATAAGATTAGCCCCAAAACGATCGCGCCGCCTCCTAATACTGCCAGGATAATTAGAAATGGCTGCAACCGCGATCGCCGTCGGGTGTCGGGCGTATCCCTTACGGCTACGGGAATATCCTCCTCTGTTGATTCGGATAGGTTGACGGGTTCTCCGGGAAAATCGGGGGTCTTCAAAACTCCACTCCTGAAGGTGCTAATTCTTGAACGGGGAAAGGGGAACCTATTCCAACTGGAAGAAGGTAGCAGTGAACTCTATAGTATAAGTTTTTCCGTTCTGTAATTTGTGCCAATTTCTTTTCTGGGAGACTGACTTATCATCAAAACCGTTGTCTGTTTGATCATTCTCTAATGCCCAGCTTAGATCCAGAGCGTTTACGACCCTTGTTCCAACTTTACCTCCAGCTAGGGGGTGGTGTGCTACTCGGATGGGTGTTGGGACGTTTGATGCCCCGGTGGATACCAACGTTTATTGGTCAATTTCTGTTCTGGATTGGAGTTCCTATCAGTATTATTACGTTTCTGCGGGGTGCAGATCTATCGGGAAAGATTTGGATTGCCCCGATCGCGGCTTGGGTGGCGATTTTGTTGGGTGCAGGATTGGCTTGGTTTTGGATTAAGGGTGGGGGGAAGTTTGCCGCGAATAAAGGCTTGACAAATGATACTCCATCTGGGTGGACTAAACCGACTCAAGGGAGTTTCTTGCTGGCGTCGATGGTAGGAAATACAGGGTATTTGGGGTTTCCCGTTAATCTAACCTTGTTGGGAAAAAACTATTTTGGTTGGGCGCTATTTTATGACATGCTGGGAACTTTACTGGGTGCTTATGGTTTAGGGGTAGTGTTAGCGGCACGTTTTGGTCAGGGTGAGAAGAGTCATGGGCAGTTAGTGCGATCGCTGGTGATTAATCCGGCGCTGTGGAGTATGGGCATCGGATTGGGGTTGCGTCAGGTTCCGTTACCAGGATGGCTAGAAGAGGGAATGGAAAAATTTGCCTGGAGTGCGATCGCGCTTTCACTGGTTCTGATTGGTATGCGCTTGAGTCAGTTGGCGTCTTGGCGCAAAGTTAAACAAGCGGGGGTGGGTCTGGGCATTAAAATGTTACTGCTCCCCTTAGTGTTAGGGATAGCGTTATCACAGTTTGGCATAGTTGGTAAGCCGCAATTAGCGATCGTCCTGCAAATGGCAATGCCGCCAGCCTTTGCCACCTTAGTCATCGCGGAAGTTTATGAACTTGATCGCGAGTTAACCGTGACAGCACTGGCGGTTGGTTCGATAGGACTTTTACTTACCTTACCGATTTGGTTACTTTTATTTGGGGCGTAGCCTAGCCTCGTTAGCCTCGTTCTCAAGTGTGAAATTTTGGCTGGTGGGCAATGCCCACCCTACTGGGCTGGCAAGCTTAAAAATAGGGGTATAGCAAGGGTTTCGACAATCCAAACCTGCACGCTTTTCAGTGTTATTGCTCCTCAGTTAAACCGCCGCCATCTGTTGATGTTCAATTTTTGTCCCCAACAATTTCAGAAACTCGGCTAACCAAGCCGGGTGTGCGGGCCAAGCGGGGGCGGTGACTAAATTATCATCAACCATGGCTTCATTAACCGGAATGTTGGTATATAATCCGCCTGCTGATTTTACATCGGGTCCACAAGCTGGATACGCGGTACAGCTTTTTCCTTCTAGCACACCAGCGGCGGCTAAAACCTGCAATCCATGACAAATAGAGGCGATGGGTTTATTGGCTTGGGCAAAGTGGCGGGTTATTTCTAGAACCCTCTCATTTAGGCGGATATATTCCGGGGCACGTCCACCGGGAATCACCAAGGCATCATAATCGGCGGCTACTATCTCACTGAATGTGGCATTCAAGGCGAAGTTATGACCGGGTTTTTCACTGTAGGTTTGATCCCCTTCAAAATCGTGAACCGCCGTTTTTACGGTGTCTCCAGCCTTTTTATCAGGACAAACGGCATGAACAGTATGTCCCACCATTTGCAATGCCTGAAATGGCACCATGACCTCGTAGTCTTCGACGAAATCACCAACGACCATTAAAATCTTTTTTCCACTCATGGTTTTTAGTCCTCGATATACATCAACGCGATCGCTTCCAATGATGATTATCCTTGATCCTAGCGTTGAATCTACTCCCCTAAAAGGGGTGTCCTGTTGCGGTGTGCGATCGCACCCCCTCTGCGAAGTAAAATCATTGGTGTCAATTCGGTAGTAGTCGGACAAAGGAAAACGACACTGTATTAAGTTTTGTAAATAGCCCCCAAACCCTTACTATTCCCTGTTCCCTGTTCCCTGTTCCCTAATCTCAACAGTTAACTTTAATTGTGTTCACCTACTTAGCAGTGCGCTTTTACTTTGGACTTTAGGCGGAGTAAAGGTAAGATGCAAGGAGTTTTTGTGTTACGATTCAAACATCTTCTATCTTTTCAGGTTTAAACAGGAGAGACTAATGAGATTTATCAGTCCCAAGATTGATTATGCATTTAAAAAAATATTCGGCTCTGAACAAAGTCAAGAAATTTTAATCAGCTTTCTAAATGCCATAATTTATGACGGTGAGAAAGTGATTCAATCCTTAACGATTGTCAATCCCTATAATCCCGGTCAGGTGATTAGCTTAAAAGAAACCTATTTAGATGTAAAAGCGGTGTTGGCTGACGGCTCGATTGTGATCATAGAAATGCAAGTCGCTTCCATGGCGGCGTTTAATAAGCGAGTGGCATATAATCTGGCAAAATCCTATAGTAACCAGTTGGCAAAAGGAGAAGATTATCCGCTGATCAATCCAGCAATAGCGGTGACGATTACGGATTTTACCTTGTTTTTAGATACGGATAAAATAATCAGCAAATTTTCCTTTCATGAGGAAGAAGATAAGTTTAAAATATTGGGAAATGAACTGCGGCTAATTTTTGTAGAATTACCGAAATTCAAGAAAACGCTGTCTGAGGCACGTACTTTGGCAGATAAATGGATTTATTTTCTGAAGGAGGCGGCAAGTTTAGATAGTATTCCTAAGAGTTTGGCAGAAGTATCGGAAATAGAATTTGCTTTACAACTGGCTAATCAAGCCAATATGACAGTAGAAGAGTTGGACATTGTGGATCGCCGAGGGATGATGCTGCAAGATGAGAAAGGGCGAATTACTTATGCCGAAGAAAAAGGACGACTCACTGAAGCACTTGCCTTAATCATGCGCCAACTTAAAAAGCGTTTTGGAGATATCCCGGCGAAACTCAGCCGCCAAATTGAAGATTTATCTCTTGAAGATTTAGAAAGCTTAGGAGAAGATTTTTTAGACTTCAACAGTTTAGCGGATTTGTCGAGTTGGCTGGAAGAGCGATCGCCGTAGCCGTAGGTTGGGTTAAGGTACGAAACCCAACCAATGCAAACGTTATGAGCCATATACCTCAAGGAAATGTTGGGTATCGCTGTCGCTCCACCCAACCTACATTGATTCATCGCTTATTCTTGAACCCAAACGGAAACAGAACCGCCGTTACACCGAAATTCTGCCCATCCCCATTCATTGGTGTAAATGGGTTCTTTTATATGTTCGGTTAAATCATAGAACTTGGCATTCGGTTTACCCACTTCCATCCACTTGTAACCTGGCACACTATCACTCATAATCACTGCCATGGCTTTCGGATGAGCGTGATCCCCTAAGCGCGTCCAACCAATTGTATTGTAGTGATCAAAGTAATCGTATTGATCCCCATAAGCATACTGTTTCCGAGCATAGAGTAATTTGTCAATAATCCAACGGTGAGAGGGAAGAAAAATCTTGTACCGATTGCCATCTTTGCCGTAATCTTCGTATTCTGTACCGTAATAATCGGCATAAAAGACACAAGGATACCCCTCGCGGCGCAATAAAATTATCGCGTAAGCTAAGGGCTTAAACCAGGGTTCTACGGGGGCTTCTAATGACTGTAACGGTTGGGAATCATGGTTTTCCACAAACGTAACCGTATGGGTGGGACGTTGCTGCATCAAAGTGCCATTGAGAATACTCCCCATGTCATAATGTCCACCGGATCGGCTAGCGTAATAAAAATTGTAGTGGAGTGGTACATCAAAGACCGACATTTTGCCATTAACGGCATTGATATACCAATGTAAGGTGTCAATATTGTTTAACCAATATTCACCCACCACAAACAAATCTTTACCCGCATGATACCGCATCTCATCTAACCATTGCGGGAAAAACCAGGATGAAATATGTTTAATCGCATCCAGACGGAAACCATCCGCGCCTGTGGTATCCAGATACCATTTACCCCAACGAGTGACTTCATCACGCACATCTTGACTCTGGAAATCCAGATCACATCCCATTAAATAGGCAAAGTTTCCTTTTTCTAATGCCACATAATCATCAAAAGTTTTACCTTCAAATAGATACAGGGTATTCGGTTCCTTGGTGAAATCGTCGTAATCCACCGCATCAAAATGCCACCAATGCCATTCAAAGTTAGAATATTTCCCCTGACGCCCTGGAAACTTAAAATGGGTATAGGCTTTAATATCCCTTGTCCAGCCTTTGGGATGCAGGCGATCATATTCATTAAAGGGAGTAGCACGAGCAATTTCTGTCCCTTCACCTCCCATGCGATGATTTAAGACAGTATCCCCATAAACTTGTATTCCTGATGCGTGTAAGGCGTTGATTGCGGCTAAATATTGCTCACGAGTGCCGTATTTAGTGCGAACGGTGCCATGTTGATCAAATTCTCCGAGATCATACATATCGTACACGGCGTAGCCAACATCATACGTTCCTCCCATTCCCTTGTAGGCGGGAGGTAGCCATAACGCGGTGAATCCAGCATCGGCTAATTCTTGCGCCTTGGTTTTAACGTCATTCCACAGGATTAGATTGGGATCAATGTACCAGTGGAAATATTGCATCATTGTGCCGTTGATTGACATGTGAAACCTCTTTTTTTTTACAGCGAATGAGTAAAATATTAGTTCCCTCCTCTTAACAAGGGGAGGGTTAGGCAGGGGTTTGTCTCAAGGTATTGAAGATGTTTTCGCTTCAGTTAACATCAAGGCGTGAACCCCACCCCCACACAACACTATTCTTTAGGACACAAACCGAATCACTTCACCCGAACTAGCGGAACCATAACTGACCATTGCCACCTCATTTCCAGCAGAATCAATTAATGCAATAATACCTGAACTGTTCCTCAATTGCATAGTCGTGTAATTAGCTCGCGAAATGGTAAATCGCTTGACTTCCTGCGGTTGCAGCGTGCCACTAATATCTTCGGGACGGTCTAATTTATCTTGCAGTTTCCAACCCGATAAATCAATCGGATTACTCGTGGTATTCTTTAACTCAACCCACTCATTCCCCTCATCACTGCCTTCTGGGTTGGGTTGGGTGGCGAAAATGACCACATCACCATTGTTGTTTGTCACTTCATCAATTGGCTCAACAACAGGTTCATCCGTGTCCGGTGTTTCGCCATCATCCATTGCCAAGAAAATGGGGAAAAAGGAACGAATAAATTCGCCGCGACTGCCATTGGGATTCGTGCTGCGATACAAGACTAAATTATAGGTAGCGTCATTAATAGTAATCCGGCGCTTGTCCGTAATTTTGCCGTGAACACTTTCGTAATAGGCAACCGTTGCCATTGCCATTTCACATTCGGGACTCGGACCCACGAAGAAGCCGCCTTTGGGTTTAAACAGTTTGGCAATTACGTTTCCTTGCATATCAATCACATTATTAATCATCTGCAAGGTGACAACATTGGGATTTTGGGAACCATCCTCTCCTTTTAAGTCATACTTGTAGCCTAAATAATTGACCCGCTGATTCTTTTCATCCAGGTAAAACTTCACCCATGAGTGATAACCGGAAATTTTGCCAAAGTTTTCTTTTTTACTTCCCGAATGGATATCGAACTTGCCCTCGCCGACAAATACATGTTCAAAGCCAGAGGCAAACTCAGTCGATTTACCGCCATAGTGATTCGTATAAAGTTCAAACCAGATCCGCTGTAGCTTGGTGCGGAATTCTTCTTCCGAAAGACTTTCGCCCAAGTTTTGATTGATATAAGTCCGGGCAAGCTGCATGGGCTTTGTTTTAATGATTTGTGCCAAGAACGCTTGCTGTTCTTGGACTTCTTCCTCGACCGTCTTTTCGGGTTCAGCCACACGAATGGCGTAGTTATGTGACATCTCCTACACCAACCTGAGTACAGGTATGGTGTAGGCTTCGCAACCAATCCGGCTATTGCTTAGGAGGCGTTGCGCTTTAAGAACGGGATGCCCCTCCGCTCTATTTCTGACATTAATAGCTGCATTGTGGTCACGGTCAAGGCTGCACCCACAATAAGGGCAGTTGTGCCAACGCATAAACAGCTTTTTCGGGACTTTCTCGCCACAATTGGAGCAATCTTGTGTAGTATTATGGGCGCTTACTGCAATTACCAATAAACCAGCGTTTTCGGCTTTATTTGTCAGTATCGACAGAAAGCTTGACCACCCAGCATCTAGCACAGATTTAGCCAGTTGGGTACGAGCTAGACCTTTGACGTTTAAATCTTCATGAGCTACTACGTCATATTTTGACAACAGCCAATTCGCTGTTTTGAAGTGGAAATCTTTTCTCTTATCGGCAACTTTCTTGTGCTGTCTTCCTAGTTGTTTAACAGCTTTAAGTCTACCGTTACTCCCTTTTTTGCGGCGTGATACCCGTTTTTGGAGAACACGCAAACGTTTCTGGGCTTTACGGTAATGCTGAGGAATATTGACAACAACACCTGCAGAGGTTGTGAAGAATTCCTTCAGTCCCATATCAATCCCAGCGATTTTATCTGGGTTAAAGTCAGGCTTAATCTCTGGAACTGTTTTATCTTCCAAGGAAAGCGTCAAGTAGTAACCATCAGCTTTCTTAGTAACAGAAGCCGTTTTGATTTTAAACCCGTCAGGGATAGGACGATGCAGGACAACCTTGATTTTTCCAAGTTTCGGTAAGTTAATTAGATTGCCTCGCCAACACCCATCCTTCATTTGAGGATAGGTAAAGGTGCGATAACGGTTACGAGCCTTAAACCGAGGTCTACCACTTCTTTTGCCATTGCTATCACCCAAAAGAAACCTGTCAAATGTTACCTTGACTCGCTTAACTACATCTTGAAGGACTTGAGAATGAATCTCGCTGTACCAAGGATGTGTCTTCTTAAGATGCGGTAAGGTTTTCTTTTGGCTGTAATAGTCTGGGTTGTTTCTTAGTTCTGGTAGATAGCAAACAAGGGGGCAAGCATTGACAGGAGAGCGATTCTGCTCATACCAATTGAACCTATCCGCCAACAGATAGTTGTACTGAGCGCACAGCATTGATAGCCATCTGTCTAGTGCTGTGGCTTGGTGCTTGGTTGGACGTAATCGGTACTGGTACGCTGTTCTCACTTGTCCCTTACATTGGTGTTATCCTTTTAGCATACACCAATTAAGGGACTTTTTCTGGATGAAAAATGATTTTGTGTCTAGAGGACGTTCTGTTTCGGACTTAAAAGCCCACCTGGTACTGACAACAAAGTACCGAAAAAAGCTTTTATCGCAAAGATGTTCTGTGGAATGGATCTTACTTTATTGCTTCTTGCGGGGGAGTAACTGTGTCGGCATTAAAAAAATACATTGAAAATCAAAACTCGCCAGATTAATTGGTTGCTTCCGTTCCTACAGCAACCCGCCTATCCATCCCACACCAACCTGAGTTGTTACTGAGCCTGTCGAAGTACAGGTATGGTGTGGGGCTTCCGGCGAAACAAGCTAAAAGTTGTATAAAGCTGGAATAGGTGCGATCTTTGTCAAATAGTTTCGCTTCATTTACTGTATGGAAGAGAGGATGAGTGGCTAAATCAATTTCGCGTTGACCTGCTGCTTTCACCTGTTCATCTAATAAAATATCAGCGTTTGGGTTTTCCCAGTCGCCGGAACTGTTGCGGGGACTCACTGAGAATTGATTCTCATCGTGTTCCCACAGTAGCTGATAAATTGTATCGGCGTTTATCTCAAGAGATTCGGGGGGAAAGGGGGGTTCTTCTCCTGTTCCTGGTGTTCCTGGTGTATCATCCTTTTGGGTAGATACAGAGTAGGCAATCCAAGCGACAGCTTCATCTAGATGCGCCCCATCCGCCGAACGTCCCTGGGCGACGATTTCATCAAAGCGAATCTCGAATCCTTCTGGGGTAACATGGCGAATCCTTAACCCTGGCGTTTCGGGTCCGTTATAGGTTTGCGTCATCGGGATAACGGCGACTTGGGTATCCTGAGGAAACGGGGGATCAAATTTAACGGTATGCCATGTGTTAGATTGGCGATCGGCTTTTAAGGCGGGAATAATTCCAACTCGTTGCTGTGATGAGAGTGGGGATTGAGTCGTCATCATTTTTCTCCTGAACGTGAATAAAGGGTAAATCGTCAACTCATATCTTGCTGTACTGGTAATAGGTTTCACGTTACTGTGAGGTGGGCAAGAACAAAGAACGATAATATTAGGATTTCAAGGCTTATAAGCCTTGCCCACCCTACAAATCTGACCGGGTAATACGTTTCACGTTACCTAAGCTGTCATGCATTTAAATTGGGTATTAGTAGCGAGCAAGATGCAAAGCCTGCGGCATGGCTTCGCTAAACGCACTACAAGGCTTTCGCCGTTATTGATATTAATGAGTCAACCTATTTGCCGTCCTTTTGTCAATCAAATTAAAGATTGGCTTAAGATTCCAGTCGAATCGAGGCAACAACTTGTCCGTGATCTGACTTCCATTTTTTCATGTCTTCGTAACTCAAGGTTTCATCGATGAGATGATCATTATAAACAGAAACATACGTCACCTTACCGATGCGATCCGGATTTTGTGCCACCAATTCTTCACTTACCATAATATGATCCAAACTCTCGTAGTACCCGTTGTAGATATGGGTGTAGTAGAAATCACCGTAACTCTGACGCGCCTGAATGTCCTTGACACTATAAAGCAGTACGTCCCAGATTTCCTGCTTTTGGGCAAATCTTAGTTTTTCCCAAGGGGGTTCACCGGAGATAATTTTACTGGTTACGGCTAAACCACTATCATTTAAATCCCCGATCACAATGACTGGACGTTTGCGGTTTTGCAGCGTTTCCATGAGAATCACCCGTAACGCTGTGGCTTCAGCCGCCCGACGCAGTAACGCCCGGGCTTGTCCCTTGGCTTTTTCCATGGGGTCACTGCGATCGGCATCTTCAGGTATGATAGGGCGTTTAGACTTAAGATGAGCCACAAATACAGTACATTCAACCGTATCACTTAAGGCAAGATCAACCGATAACAGGGGACGGGAAAAGCTATGCAGAGGAATGGCTGTCCCTTCTATGTCTAGACGTGCCTTTTCGGGGAATTCGGTGAAGATTTGGTGGTTGAGAACCGGAACTTTCGACAGCAACGCGACAGTTGGTTTGTCCCCGGTGGGATTGGCGGTAATTAGATTAGCATTGGCACAGTCTGGGGTTTCGGTGAGGATTTCCCGCAAGGCTTCCTCGTGAAACAGTTCCTGGAACCCGATAATATCGGCGTCCATTTGTTCGATTTGACGGGCAATCCAGGTTTTTTTGCGCTGATAAAGTTCTGGGCTATATTTATTGGTTTCGTAATAGGTGACATTGGGCAGAACCAGATTATAAAGGTTAAATGTGCCAACGTTCAGTGTTTTCTGGCGAATTGGACGTTTTGAGGGTGTTTCTGGTTGCGATGCACAACTGCCACAAATGACTTTTTCTAGAACAGCTTCAAAGCCTTTGAGGGTGTCTTGTTCAGTAAAGGCTTGTCCCCCAGTTTCTGAGGCGACTCTGGCATATTCGCTTTGAATACTGTCTCGATACTTACTCTTCGATTTACCCAAATACGTGTGAATCGTGACATTAGCAGCTTTTGCCTGGGATATGGCGCGATTAGCGGCTTCAATATCCTCTTGGGTGGTTTGAGAACCTCCGGCTTCTAAGGCTTCATCCCCGATGTAAAAGATTGCCCGGGCGGCATCCTCGCGCCAGTTAAAGTGATTGGCAATATCTTCAATGGTACGGGCGGCGTCTTCTTGGGCGCCTGCATCTTTGAGTTCTCCCCGTTTTCTTGCCTGAATTTCAGTTTCCGGCGCGTTGCACTCTTGGATTAGATAGTCGCGAATTCGGCGGCTAAAATTGGTATTTTTCCAAGTCCCTTCGATGCCAAACCATTCGGTTCGTAAATCGGACGGACAGCTAGAACTGGCGGCTTTAATTGCAGCTGCGGCGGCTTGACTTAGGGCTTGGGCTTCATCTCGCATTGAGGGACTGGTGTCGATGACGATGACTAAATCGACGGGCGGAATGGAATGGGTTGAATTGGTCATGTTGTTTTTGAATAAACGGCAAAGAAATAGTCTCTGTTACCGAAAGTGGAGATAGGGCGACCCGAGTTAATTGAATGGACGAGTGTTGTTAATTGATGCAGCGGGTCGCCCCTACCGATATTGAACACAAAATTAGTTATAATGTGGCGGCAAATTGTTCAATTTGTTGAATCACCTCATCTACGGAATCGGTAATCGCCAACAGTGAACTGTATTCTCTCCCCGCCGCTAATTGCGCCAATAACGGAAACACGGGTTTTTTACATTTCCAGTAATCTTCGCCTAAGAAAATCATCGGACTCACCACACCAAAGGAGTTGTAATGGTTCTGACAAGCGTCTTGGAAGATTTCTTGAATGGTTCCGGCACTCCCTGGAGAATAGATTACCCCATATTTCGCGATCGCGAGTAATCCTTCTTCCCGGACACTATTGGCAAAGAAGCCGCTAGAATCTCCACCGCATCCTCTAATTCCACCTGGGAACGATAGGCAAACCATGCCCCTAAATGGGTGGCTTCCATGGCACCGGGTCCGCCACCACTGGTCATTAAATAGCCGCGACGGGTCAATTCTCCAGAAATTTGCGCCACTTTTATATAGTTGGGATCACTCCGTTTCAGAGAATGTCCGCCCATAATTGCCACAACATTTCGCCCATCAATCAGTTCTTCTAAAGCATCGGTAATCGCATGATCATGTAACCGTTGGGCGAGGGTTTCTAGAATACTGGCGGGGTGATCTTTGCCATTGTTGACATAATGGTCATAGACTCGACCATCCAGGGTATGACCATAGCTTCCTGTTACCCCAACTTGATAATCGCCCATTAATTCATCGGGAGAATAAAGACGATTACGATAAGCATTGTATGGGACATAGGTTAAGGGTGGAAAGACTAAGTTCCTCGCTTGATATTGCCAGCAGATGGCTTGAATACACTCATTTCTCTCTCTTACTCGCTTTAAATTTAGGCTTTAAACATTTAACGGGCGGGTTTAGTCACATCCGGGGGACAAAAAATTAGCTTTGACTTGGTAAAACATTGGGAATTTCTTGATTCATTTGCAGTTTCTCAACGGCGTCTTTAATCACGCCTAGCAATAACTGATTTCCTTGCTGCTGCGCCAATTGAACCGCTTGCTGCAAATCCGCGATCGCCTTTTGTTTTTGCTTCAGTTTAATCTGAACTAAGCCGCGATTATAATAGGATTCAATATGATTCGGACAAAGGGTTAAAGCTTGGTCGTAATTCTTGAGTGCCTCTTTATATTTTTGTAGGGCATAGTAAGCATTGCCGCGATTATTATAGGCTTCATGATTTTGACTATCCAGCGTAATGGCTTTGGCATAGTTGCTAATGGCTTGCACGACGTTATTTAAATAGTAGTAGCTATTGCCGCGATTATTATAGGCTTGAGCATAGTTGGGATTGATCGCGATCGCTTTATCGTAGCTGTCAATCGCTTGTTGATATTGATTTAAGGCTATATAGGTATTCCCTAAATTATTATAACTTTCAGCATAATCAGGATTGAGTTGAATGGCATAACTAAAGTCTAACAGCGCTTGTTTATACTCGCTTAAATTATAGTAAGCATTGCCGCGATTATAGTAAGCCCGCTCATACTTAGGATTACATTTAACCGCTTGCGTATAATCCGCGATCGCTTGATGATAATCCCCTAGTAAATAGTACGTATTTCCTCGGTTATTATAGGCTTGTGGATAGCTAGGATTCAGTTTCAGCGCATCATTATAGTTTTGCAAGACTTCTTGATAGTCATTTAAGACAAAAAAGCAATTGCCACGATTGTAGTATGACAACGCCAAATTTGGATAAGCTTGAATCGCTTTGTTGTAAATCTCAATTGCCTGCTCATACTGTCTTGCCTGATACAGCGTTTCGGCTTGTCGATTATAATTAATTGCCAGATTTCGCTTGTATTCCAAAACAGCAGGTAAAATTAAGCCTAAAATTATCATTAGTCCAAAACTGCTGACGATAAAACCGAAAACAACGCCGATTGATTTAAGGATTTTGGCAAGACGCTTCAATGTACAACCCCCATTGATTCTGGAATACAGTCCCAATCAATTTTAGAGTTTAAAGGAATTTTGTTAAATATTCAATCATGTACCGCATAGCAGAGCAAACTGCTGTATCTACTTATCTCCGTTTTGCATTACCTTTTCCTGATTTATTTTATACCACAAAACTCGATATAGATCTAACGGTTTAGCTTTTCCCTTCACTCGCATTGGCGGCATCTTTTCCACAGGAATGGTTCGGTCATTAAGTTTATCTAAGGTACTTTGAGCGATTAAAATTTCATTGGGTTTGGCTAAATTACAAATCCGACTGGTCACATTCGTGGTATCACCAATCGTGGCATATTGAATCAGTTTTGCCGAACCGATATTTCCCGCCGCCACATTCCCCGTATTTAAGCCGATGTGAATTTGAATCGGTCGTCTTTTGCGTTGAATCCATACTTGATTTAAACGACGAACTGCCCATTGCATATCAATCGCCGCTTTTACAGCTAAATCGACATCATTGGGTTTGCGATAGGGAGCGCCCCAAACCGCTAGCAATGCATCACCAATATATTTTTCTAATGTTCCTTCATAGGGGAAAACAATCTCCTCAACCATCACCTGAAAATACTCATTCAGCATTTCAATAATTTGCCGAGGTTCCATTTGGGAGGACATTTTAGTAAAGTTACTAATATCCGCAAACAGCGCTGTTACTTCCGTATCAACAATTTCTAAATTGCCTTCCTCCCGCAGCTTACGACTCACCGTTCGCGGAAAGAATCGTTCCAATTTATCTCGCATCACCGCCTCCGCCTCCATCTGGGTATAAAGGCGAGAATTCTCGATCGCGATCGCGGCTTGGTTTGCCAGACAGGTTAAGAACTCCAAGTCTTCCTCAGAATAGAGATGCGTCATCGATAAGTTATCCACGTACAAAACACCGATAACCGTATCTCTCGGTTTGAGCGGAACACACATCGCGGCGTGAATCCCTTGTTTTAGAATCGAGACGGAATCATTAAACAAGGTGTCAATTCGGGCATCATCCGTTAAGATGCCATTGCCTTGCTTGCGAACAAAATTAGCAATCCGTTTGCTGTAAAACTGAGTATTATCTTGATAATCAGATTGCAGTTTCACCGCTTTCTGTTCCAATTTTCCGGTCTGTTCATCAACCATCAAAATCGCTGCCCGATCTACCTGCATGATCTCAAACAATAGATCCAAAATTTTTTGCATCAGTCGATCCGGTTCTTCAGGAGAGGAAAGCTGTTTACTCACCTCTAGCAAAATTTGTAATTTATTAACGGATCGCTGATGAGCATCTTGGTTGCGGAGTTTCAGAACCGAATGTTCAGCTTTATCGGGTTGCAGTAACTCTCGCATCGTGATCTGCGTCTTCTCCGGTGAAACTTGCCGGAGAATCGAAAGATTGGAGGTGTCTTCATTGAGCGGTTTCTCTTGAGGCGAGGGCAGGGTTTTCACAAATCTGAAAAACACGCTACCGAAGCGAATTAAGTCTCCATGTTTAATTTGACATTCCTCAATTTTACACTCGTTAACAAACGTGCCATTGAGACTTTGCAAATCCGTCAGTGTGGCACTGTCTGAGTCTGAGCAAATAACGATTTGGGCATGGTGACGAGAGAGATACCCATGAAGTACGACAATTGTGTTATCGTCTTCACGCCCGATGGTATTAATCCCCGACTCCAAGGTATAAACTTTTTGATTAGGAGTATCGGGATCGTAAATTAAGTAAGACACGCCCCATCCTCACCCTTAATGATCATTTCATTTAAGATAGCGAATGCTGGGAAGTTGCTCCCAGTCGCTTGTGGTCAATCTCCCACCTGAGGCTTCCGATACACTAGAAAAGGTTGGCAATCGGGACTTTATCCATCACTCTAGACAAATCAGCATGGCGCGATCGCTCACATACACTCAAGCACCCTGGCTAGAAACCTATACTGAGATTATTGATGTTCGCAGCCCCAGTGAGTTTGCTGAGGATCATCTGCCCCAAGCGATCAACCTACCCATCCTCGATGACGAACAACGGGCGAAAGTGGGAACCCTTTACAAACAAGTCTCCCCCTTCCAAGCCCGGAAACTGGGTGCCGCCCTGGTTGCTCGTAACATTGCTCAACATCTTGAGTCTCACTTTGCCGCTAAAGACAAAGACTATCATCCTCTGGTGTACTGCTGGCGTGGGGGTCAACGTTCTCATAGTCTGGCTGGCGTCTTAAATCAAATTGGCTGGCGAGTGACTGTTCTAGAAGGGGGCTATAAAACCTACCGCACTTATGTGCGCCAGCAACTCGAAACGTTACCGCCCCAGTTTACATTTCAGGTGTTATCCGGTTTCACAGGTAGCGGGAAAACCTATATTTTACACCAGTTAGCGCAACGCGGCGTCCAAGTCCTTGATTTAGAAGGTTTGGCAAATCATCGCGGTTCCCTACTCGGTCAACAGTGGCACGATAAACCAACCCCTCAACCGTCGCAAAAACAGTTTGAATCCTTACTGCTGTTGGCATTACAACGCTTTGACGCCAGTCAGCCGATTTGGGTAGAAGCCGAAAGCAATAAAATTGGACAGCGTTATTTGCCCCCCTCCCTTTGGCAACAGATGAAGCAGGCGAACTGTATAGAAATTCAACTTCCCCAAGGGATAAGAATCGAACGGCTGCTGCACGAGTATCCCCACTTCATCAGCCATCCCGACGTATTGAAACGCAAGCTAGTCTATTTGAAATCGCGCTACGGTGGGCAAACAATTCGGCACTGGTATCATCTAATTGACACCGAACAATGGCATACATTAGTCGGAGAATTGCTGAGTAACCACTATGATCCAGCCTACCGTCGTTCCATTGGGCATCTGTACCAAGAAGCCTCACGTATTATAGAGATTGATGAGGTATCGGATACTACCGTAGAAGCGTTGCTTGAGCCGTTTGAGTCATGAGGGCAGATAGGGAAGTATGTCAGGGATCGCATAAAATATATTAAATAAATAGTGATAAACAAAGGATTCAAATATGAGGTTTATAAGCCCAAAAGTAGATTATGCTTTTAAGAAAATATTTGGTTCAGAACAAAGCAAAGAGATATTGATCAGCTTTCTGAATGCTATTGTTTATGATGGAGATCAAGTTATTAAAGACTTAACCATCGTCAACCCCTACAATCCCGGTCAGACCCTCAGCTTAAAAGACACCTATTTAGATGTTAAAGCCGTTTTAGCTGATGGCTCTATTGTAGTAATAGAAATGCAAATTGCTTCAATGGCTGCCTTCAATAAAAGGGTGGCTTATAACTTGGCAAAAGCTTATGCCAACCAGCTAGTAAAAGGAGAAGATTACCCCCGACTTAATCCAGCCATGGCAGTTACTATTACAGATTTTATCCTCTTTCAAGAAACAGAGGATGTCATCAATAAATTTGTGTTTCAGGAGAGAGAGAAAAAGTTTGAGATTCTCAATCAGGAATTACAGCTAATCTTTGTTGAATTACCTAAGTTTAATAAAACTCTCTCAGAGTTAACAAGTTTGACAGATAAGTGGATTTATTTTCTGCGAGAAGCTGCGATGTTGGAGGATATCCCTGAGAGTTTAGGAGAAGTATCGGAAATAAAATTCGCCTTAAATCTGGCTAACCAAGCCAATATGACAGTGGAAGAATTAGATATAGTAGATAGGCGGGGGATGATGTTACAAGACGAGAAAGGACGGATAATTTATGCCGAACAAAAAGGTGAGCAAAAAGGAGAATCGCGATTAATCCTGCGACTACTCAAAAAGCGTTTTGGAGAAATTTCTGTGGAAACAAGCCGTCAAGTTCAGAATTTATCTATTGAAGATTTGGAAAGTTTAGGAGAAGATTTCTTAGAGTTCGACAGTCTGGAAGATTTGGAAAATTGGTTGATGGAGAGATAGTCAGCTTAAAGTTATACAGATGAAACGAATCTTTGATATTATACAGCGCTTTTCAAGTAAGTGAGGTACATAGACAGATCCCCGACTTCTTGGAGAAGTCGGGGATCTTGCTTAACTACGCACTAAGGTTAGGACATAAAAGAAAAATTCAAATCGCTTGACCCTGAATTTCGACAGGCTCAATTGCCGCGAAGTCGAAGGGTCAATCCCTTGTAAGGTAAGCGTTTTTCTTCACTATTGCCAATTGACTATTGCCTATTCCCTCCCCGCGTAGCGCTATACATCTGCCTTTTTTCGGTTACGGCAGATTTTGTTGACAGAGTTGAAAAATATAGCGCAGCCGTCCGAGTAAAAGTTCCATGTCTCCCGTTGAGTACAGGGGCGTTTCATAGCCAATTCCATTGATATCTAGTTTGTAGAATCTCCAGCCTTCGCCATTGGTAACGATTCCCAGACTATCTATGGTATAATTCTTCTGTTGGTTATTCCAGTGACAGGCTTGCATCTCGACCAAGCATTGAGCTAGTCCTTGCTCAAAGTCATCTTTTTTGGCTTCAATGATACACAGCCTCGGCATATCCAGAAATCGCTTACGTTCAGCAATCAGGTAATCCACATATCCCGCTAACTGATCACTTTCCAGTTGCGCTCCTTTCCAGATTTTGAGACGCTCACAGGGGTTAATGGCTTCATCGCAGATGGCATCAATTAAAAGCTTTTTAGACTCTTCATAGCTTTCCAGGTCAAAGTTGCGGTTGAGTCGGGTAAGGTGTTCTTGGAAAAAGGCACTGAGTTGAACAGGTTCTGTTTGCAGAATCCAAGGGAGCAAATCGGTGAGTCCTAGTAACTGAAATGCCTCGCTTTTATTGAAGCTAGAAAATTTTCGCTTCTTGGATTTTGGGGTTTTCCCACTGCGACGTTTTTCACTTAGCATTTTGGTTATATTAACGCTGCAAAATTAAGGCATCCACTCCAGTATAATCCCGACTCGACTATCTTTTTCTTCTGTCGAGTTTTGCTTCTGAATATCGGTGGATAAGCGTAAGTCTGGGGTAACCGCATACCCAACCGACAAGGTGGTTAAACCCACTTCATCCTCACTCCCTGGGGAGACAAAACTCTGGGTTAAAGATATATCAGCCGCACCTGTGCGAGATAAAACTAACTGCAATTTCACACCGAGATTTACACCATCTGTGGTATAATCGTTTGACTCCAGATAGCGATAACCCACCAGGGGAGCCACATTAACATAATTTCCTAAAGGACGCAGATAGTACCGCAAGTCTACACCATAAGCTTCGCGATCGCCATTAAATGAGGTGTGATAATCCCCACTGACGGTAAACCCGCTACGATTGATAAAAATATCTTCGACGCCGATATTCACTCCCCCCGCTTGTTCAGTTGAGGGAAACTGGGAATAGCCGAACCGGAAGCGGGTGCGAAAACTGGGGTCATGGCGTATTTCCTCTAAAACATTGGGTACGTCTTGCAACCAGCGTTGTAATACGGGACTATTCTCAATAATCTCTGGATTTAACTCCAATTCCTGGGCGGCTGA
Source organism: Coleofasciculus sp. A1-SPW-01 (assembly GCF_040217205.1). Lineage (NCBI taxonomy): Bacteria > Bacillati > Cyanobacteriota > Cyanophyceae > Coleofasciculales > Coleofasciculaceae > Coleofasciculus > Coleofasciculus sp. A1-SPW-01. The sequence continues at coordinate 19,781 of NZ_JAVJNP010000041.1, forward strand.
GTTTGATGGGGGTTCAGATTGAGCCGTCAGGTTTATTTCTGGAATTGGGGTTGGGATTGTGTCTAACGTTTGGCAAGATGTGTTACCCCAACTGGGTACAAATATCCATAGTAAACCTAAGCTTAATTGCCAACATTTTCTGGAAAAATAGTTAACTGGGACTAGGGAATAGGAACTCGGAAAGATACTGTTGGCGAATTCTGGTTGGCTCATATTAAAGGAGTGGGGGCGGAGTTATGGAGGTGTAGGGGCGGGTTTTACTGATAACATTTTGGAGACAACCCTTAATGTAACTAAACCCGCCCTTCTTTTACTATCATTGATGTTCTACCTTAAGTTGATACGGATGAAGGCTTGCGCCCCACATAAGTACCTCTTAGAGGTTTGTCGTAAGATGCGAGCGTTTATAGCGCTAAAGCGCTTACTACAAACTTAGTACAAACCTCAAAACCGTTCCACATCCTTAAACTGGACTGACTTTTGGGCATTCGCGGCTTCCCCACAGGTGCGAGGGGTGGGAAATACTTTTCCGGGATTCGCCAAGCCTTTGGGATTAAACACCTGATTAATCCATTTCATAGTCTCCAAATCCGCCTCGCTGAACATATCGGGCATAAAACAGTTCTTATCTGCACCAATCCCATGTTCCCCCGAAATACTCCCGCCTGCATTCACACAAAGTCGTAGGATTTCTCCCCCTAATTCTTCTACCTGCTCAAATGCACCGGGAATCGATTCATCGTACAGAATCAGAGGATGTAAATTGCCATCGCCAGCGTGAAAAACATTGGCAATCCGATAGCCATACTTTTCACTTAAGGCTTCAACGTCTTTAAGTACCTGCGCTAACTGTGTCCGAGGAATTACCCCATCTTGGACAAAATAATCGGGACTCAGATGTCCCGCCGCCGCAAATGCAGCTTTGCGTCCTTTCCATAGTTTTAACCGCGTTTCGGGGTCACTGGCGGTGGTAATCGTTCGCGCCCCATTCTGTTGACAAAGTTGAGTCACACGCTTTTTGTTGGTGCTGACTTCTACCTCTAACCCATCCAATTCCACTAACAAAATGGCGCCCGCATCTCTGGGATAACACCCTGTCGCCACCACATCTTCTACCGCATTAATGCTGAGATTATCCATCATTTCCATTCCGGCTGGAATAATCCCTGCGCCAATAATATCGGCAACGGCAGCACCTGCGGCTTCTATACTGGTAAAATCAGCCAGAACCACACAGATGGATTCTGGGGTTTTGAGAATTCGCAGCGTAATTTCTGTGGCAATTCCTAATGTGCCTTCTGAACCCACAAATAACCCGGTTAAATCATATCCCGGCATTTCCGGAATGGTGCCACCGACATCGACAATTGACCCATCGGGAACTACCAGTTTTAACCCCAAAACATGGTTTGTGGTCACACCATATTTGAGACAATGAACCCCGCCAGAGTTTTCAGCCACATTACCGCCAATGGAACATATAATCTGACTGGAGGGGTCTGGGGCATAATAGAATCCGGCACCACTGACGGCTTGGGTAACCCAGTTGTTAATGACTCCAGGTTGAACCACAATGCGTTGATTGTCTAGGTCAACATCCAGGATACGCTTCATCAAGGCGGTGACGATTAAGACACAATCTTCTACGGGTAAAGCACCGCCCGATAAGCCTGTGCCTGCACCTCGCGCCACCCAAGGGATATTATAGCGATCGCAAAGCTTAACAGCAGCCGCAACTTGTTCAGTCGTGCGGGGGAGTACCACCAAGGCGGGGCGTTGGCGATAACTGGGTAATCCATCACATTCGTAGGTGAGTAATTCCTCCTTGCGGCGAACCACACCCTTTTTACCAATAACGGCTTCAAATTCCTTGATAATGGGTTTCCAGTTCCGTTTGGACTTGGCTTGGGTCAACATAGGTCGATTTCACGAGTACCGCTACGGGGAAGTTAAACATTAAACGTTAGACGGTAGGGGCGAGTGTTGCCATTCAGTTTACCTGCAACCGATAACCCATCAACAAAACCTGCCCTTCGTCCTTCATCAAAAAAAGGTTGATAAAATACTATTTTCAGGGAATTAAGGCTTTTATTTCAACCATGCATATCTTACCTCATTAGTCAACCCTTGTTGTAACCCGTAACAAATCTCGCTTTATGCCGTTTTTGTCTCTAGCTAGAGTGATAGATAGGGGGTTTCAGATTCTTGACTACCAACAAAAAATGTACTTTACATCAGAGCCGGGGATTGAAAACCAAGCTCATTGGACTCTTGACGTCACTTTGGCTGAAGATGCTTCCCGTATTCTTTCCATAGTCCTCGGAATGCAAGCTCTCTTGCGGCGCATAGCTCTAGGTCTTCTGTATTTAGCACACTAAGTCCGGAAGAACCCCATGAATTTACTTGTCTTGACTTTTAAATTTATCATTTTTTTAACCTAAATTAAACTGAAATTCATATTTACTTAGAATTTACAAATCTATAAGCTTTGCTGAATCTTCTGTAAAATCATTCAATCTCTATAGACAAGACAATCACGGATTCAGTAAAGTAGAGAACTATAAGGGATTACTACTTATTACGTTTTTAAGTCAGAGTACCCTAAGTTTTCTAAACCTATTCCCCCTCTATTGAACATGAAACAACTACCTTTACGTCTCCTAAGCTCCAGCTTACTCGCTACCAGCATTACCCTCATGTCTGGCTTTGTTGCAGCCAACGCGGTACAAGCCTCAGCTATTTCCTTTGATAACACCAGCACATCAACAAATACACTTACCCATGACGCTTCCGCTCAAGTAAATGAGGCAAATAGGAGATTCCCCATTAGCACTATGCCTCATATTCCTGAGCATAATCCTCATCATGATAATGGTTCTACTTCCCAATCCACTATGCTAATAAGTTTTGCCTTAATGATTGGTTCTATCGCTGCCACAGCCGCACGTTATCGGCAGTCTTGCTAAATATTGCCATGTTCGTCGGCTAAAGCGTCGGTCAAGTATTCCTAGAAACCGGGTTTCTCGTGAGGATGACAACTCCATATCAACTTTTCACCCCCAAAAACCCGGTTTCTTGACCGATGTCCCTATTTAATTGTTAATCGGCTGGTTGATGGGGTTAGAAGTTTAGATATACTTCCAACCCCTTTTTTTTGGGATCGTTAGGTAAGCGCGATCGCACTCTCCACCCCAAAACACGCGATGCAAGGGAGCGCACTCCTCAAGCTGATCGCATACCGTCCCTACTCCAAAACACGCGATGCAAGGGAGCGCACTCCTCAAGCTGATCGCACTCCCTCTCTCAGTCTTACTCTATTCCTATTGCTGCCTAGTCTTGAGATACCGGATGAACTGATATCGCCTCAATCGATATCGTCGGGTAAGTCGTCGATTGACATTCCCCCTGGTTCTAGCTATCCCTAACAATATCTTCACAGGTTTCGACCGCGAAGACTCCTTCGGTGCTTTGTGCGTTACTGGTTCAACTTCAGGGAGCAAATCTGCAACGCCGAATATCTGACCGATTGGTGATGTTTTGAGAAAAGCTTGCCGTTGAGCATGATTCATGACAACTTTTGTCCCCGCCTGGACTTGATCACGACTCAAGGAGGGTTGGGATTCCCCATTCCCGTTCATGTCTTTGACAGAAGGTGGCTGCTGCTGTTCGTAAAAATCTGAAGGCATATCCATCTTCACCGGGCGCGATTGTTACAGCGTCCAGATACTCCATTTGAATCACATCTCTATAATAGGCTACTGCACTAGCTAAAGAGACCAACCCAATTAACGGATCATTGGCTGATCCTGAACAATATTGCAGCCCAACTTTGGTAGAGTACCAAATTAACCATTTGCCAATAGGTACAAGCAGTCGATCCGTTCTTTCTCCTCGGCTGGTTGGATTTGCCTCTAGTTGTTCTATTTCTAAGAATCTCGGTGTGCCAGGATAAGGATAGAGACCATATCGAACTAAACCCCAAACCTGACCTGAATCAACAAGTTTGACAATGTTTTGACAATCAAAGTCAGTGCGTTGCCACAAACTCGACCAGTTGAATGTCCAATCATTTTGCATCTCCTCTTCTGTAGCGGGAGAAAGCACCGCCAATTGCTCACCAGCAGATTGAAGTTGGACTTTTACTTGATAGGAACCAATAGTAGTCAATTGAATTTTTAGCGCACCTAGATTAGGGTTAGACTCCTGTGATTATAAAGCAACGGTAACATGGGAAAGCTTTTTGGAGCGATCGCATTCTCCACCCCAAAACACGCGATCGCACTCCCTCTCTCAGCCTAACTCTATCCCGGTTTCTGCCTAGTCTTGAGACACCCGATGAACTGATACCGCCTCAATCGATATCGTCGGGTAAGTCGTTGATTGAGAGTCCCCCCTTCTCCAATAAAGCTTGTAGCCGCTTTATTTGGGAAAAAGTGAACTTAATGCGCTGATGTTGACCCCGTTCATAGCGACTGATCGTACTAGCCGTTATCCCTAGTGCTTGTCCTAGTTCCTCTTGTGTTAACCCTAAGTATTCACGAAGTTCTTTGAGAGTTGTCAATTTAGGGTTGCTATTTGAGTTTGGATGTTCTACCATCTTATTAACTGACTATGCGAAACGCACAGTTAAGACCAAAGGCTGACGGGGAAACGCATAAGGGAAGTCCCTACACTTCCTGTTTCCCTGCCTATCTATCGGTAGTTTCTCACACGACGCCCGATTAGGAGGTGATGCAAAAGAGGATGAGTTCCAATTCAAGGCTTTAACACCGGATGCGTATTTTCCAAAAATAACGGGCGATCGCATATTGTTTATGCCCAATCGCCCTTGACTAAAAAACACTAACTCAAATCATAACAATGAAACACACTCAATGGCTTCGCCTCCAAGCTGAAGGCGACAGGATCGTTGCGTCTTTTCGTGCAGATGGGTTCAACTGTAGCAAACAGCCACGCCGCCTGTCTTGGCGCATTAGCAAAGATTCGATGACTTATCGGTTAACTTGGCTACCCACGCCAATCAGTGAGTGGAGTCTGTTCCCCAATGATGGAACGCCCCAGCGAGAGCGACTTTTAGCGATGATTCGTTCTATTTTGGAGCATCGGGGATGTGGGCGCACAGCCGAACCCTCCCCAGAGTCTAACCATAGCTTTTGGCATCAACAGCATTATCCTTGGACACTGGTGAGGCTTTTGCCCAATGCTCAACATTATACGGTTGGTCGGTTCTACAGTCGCACTGAAGCCCAAAATCATCAGCGCTTTTTGGGAAAGTGGATGCCTGATGCACAGTTTGAGGTGGTTTTCGATGAGGATGCGGTAACTTCTACCGCTCAAGAGTGACATTGTATCCCATTTGGGTAGGGGCGCAAGGACCTGCGCCCTTCAAGGTTGCGGTTCTAGCCGATAATTTGATGGGCGTATTGCTATACGCCCCTACAGTTATGTGGTTTTGTCATGTGGGAAGGATTGAGACGCGAGTTTAAACCTAAGCTTTACTTTCCCTAGATGAAGAGTGCTGGAGAAACGTGAAAAAACTCTCCCAGAGCTTTAGCTTGGGCTTTGCTAATTGACCTTTTGCCATTAACTATCTCTGAAACAATACCCTTTGAACCTATAACTCCAACTAAATCTGACTGCTTAAGCTCTCGCGCATCCATAAGATGCAACAAAATCTTCTGTGGAGATGATGGTTCTACAGGAAACTGAGAATTTTCATAAATTTCAACAAGGATAGACAGCAATTCCAGCAGTGAATTTTCCTCTGGAGTAAGTTCTTCTCCACGTACCATCATTTGCTCTATTGATTCAATAGTATGATTGTACTCATCTTCGGAAGCAATGATTTTAGGTTGATATGCTGCTAGGAGAGAACCGTAAGTTTTGTTGTCCAGAATGATAGCCATGATTGAATAAGTATTATTAGTCAAGGAAAGTTTCAACATTGTGTAGGCAGGGAGGTTAGCACTCCCCGCCAGTATCTCAGTTACGGGGTTTTATTAGATTGCTTTTTAAAATAAGGATCATTTTTCCATTTTTCAGCTTCATATTCATCATGAGTTAGGAGATATTTGTAATAAAATATTTGAGCTTGAAAATTAAAACCTACAATTAAGCGATATGTTTTGATATTAAAAATTAGAAAATTTTCTACTTGGTCTACGGATCTATCATAAGTTTTACGTATATCATCTAGATGTTGCCACTTGGCTTTTTGAACTACATCACACCATGCTTTAACTGCTTCCTGTATATTGGGTGGAAATTTTTTAGAATCTTCCATAACATTCGGTCTTTTGATTAACCGCATAGGCTACTACGAGTCTGTACTTCTTGATGTTCTCATATTGAGAACTAATATGTCAACCCTTACCTTATAGGAGTTAGGAGTAAAGGTATTTGACGATCAAGCTTTTATGGAGAGGCGATCGCACTCCACCCACCAACAAGCGCGATCGCACCTCACCCAACACCCCACCCAATCCCCCCTTCCCGCCTAACCCGGACAGCCAATACTCTAAACTGAGAGATCGATCATCACAAAAAAGGGAACCTAACGATGCGACTCTCTCAAATGCTACTCGTCACCCTCCGGGAAGACCCAGCCGAAGCCGAAATCCCCAGCCATAAACTCCTGGTTCGCGCCGGCTATATCCGTCGCATCGGTAGCGGAATCTACGCTTATCTCCCCCTGATGTGGCGCGTCTTGCAAAAAGTCTCCCAAATTGTTCGGGAAGAAATGAACGCCACTGGCGCCCAAGAATGCTTACTTCCCCAACTCCAACCCTCTGACCTGTGGCGAGAATCTGGGCGCTGGGACACTTATACTAAAGCAGAAGGGATTATGTTCGCCCTCAGCGATCGCCAAAACCGAGAACTGGGACTCGGACCCACTCACGAAGAGGTAATCACCACCATCGCCCGGGAGATGATTCGTTCCTATCGCCAACTTCCCCTCCACCTCTACCAAATTCAAACTAAGTTTAGAGATGAAATCCGCCCTCGGTTTGGACTAATGCGGGGACGAGAATTCATTATGAAAGACGGCTACTCCTTCCACACCGATGAAGACAGCCTAAAAAAAACCTATCAGGACATGGATCAAGCCTACCGCAACATGATCAGCCGTTGCGGTTTAGCCTTTCGCGCCGTGGAAGCTGATCCGGGGGCGATTGGCGGTTCTGGTTCCCAAGAATTTATGATTCTGGCAGATATCGGCGAAGATGAGATTCTCTACACTGAGGATGGGAACTATTCTGCCAACGTGGAAAAAGCTAGTTCCCTCCCGGCTGATCCTGAACCGTCTCCCTTTGAGACTTACGAAAAACGGGAAACCCCCAACACACCCACCATCGACTCCCTGTGTAAATTCCTCAACTGTTCGCCAACCAATGTCTTGAAAAACGTCCTCTACCAAGCCGTCTATGACAATGGGATGACGGTACTGGTAATCGTCAGTATCCGAGGCGATCAAGAGGTTAACGAGGTGAAATTGCAAAATGAATTAGTCCGTTTAGCTGATCAATATAACGCCAACGCCCTCCTCGCCCTAACGGTTCCCGACGCCACCACCCAGGCAAAATGGGCATCTAAACCCCTCCCTGTCGGCTATATCGCCCCAGATTTAGATGATGATTATATCCGTCCTGCTAGCGATGTCGCACCGCGATTTGTACGCTTAGTTGATAATACAGGGGTTGACTTGAAAAATTTTGTCACTGGGGCGAATGAAACCAACTATCACATTGTTGGTGCGAACTGGGGTGAACCCTTTCCCTTACCTAAACAGGTGGTAGATTTGCGGACAGCCAAAGCAGGCGATCGCGCGATTCATGATCCCAGCCAAATTCTACACAGCGCTAGGGGAATTGAAGCCGGACATATCTTTCAGTTAGGCACAAAATATTCTAAAGCCATGGGTGCGACGTACACCAACGAAGCCGGGGAAGAAAATCCCTTGTATATGGGATGTTATGGTGTAGGCGTATCGCGACTGGCGCAAGCCGCTGTAGAACAATCCTATGATAAAGATGGCATTATTTGGGCACCCGCGATCGCACCCTACCACGCGATTATTACTGTTCCCAATATCTCCGACACCAAACAGATGGAAGCCGCCGAGACACTTTATCAGCAGTTATGGCAAGCTGGTGTAGAAACCTTACTCGATGATCGCGATGAACGGGCGGGTGTGAAGTTCAAAGACGCGGATCTGATTGGTATTCCCTATCGTATCGTCACCGGGCGATCGCTCAAACAGGGTAAAGTGGAAGTTGCAGTGCGGGCAACGCACCAGTCTCAAGAATTGCCCCTGGATCAGGTGGTTTCTACGCTTAAACAATGGCTTGATGCGGCATTAACGTAACCTCCACAATTAATACTGAAATGAATAAGGCAGCACTGACTCGATTCATCATAGTGGCACTTTATATTTCTGCCTTTATGGGTGTGATGTTGGGTCTAGTCGGTGGATTTCAGACAGGGATTGCCTGTACTGCCCTTGTTTTTTTCTCTATCCTTTCCTATAAGTATCCTCGCATCGGATTATGGGGACTGCTGATCTATCTTCCCTTCAGCGGGAGCATTATTTATTCGCTGGGTGATGTTTACCAATCCATGGGTGAGAGCATCACCTACTCCGGGAATCATCCCCTCTTTCATCTGATCAAAGATGCATTTTACATTCCCGCCTTAATTGCCCTGATTCAGTCGCGGGATTCGTTCTGGAAACTATTACCGCGATCGATTCTCAAACCCTTATTAATCGCGATCGCGGTTGTGCTAGGGGTGGCGTTAATTACGTTTCTGTTGATTAATGTCCCCCAGGAGTTTGATCTCCAGGTCAAAGGGAGTCCGTTTCTGATGGGAATTCTGGGATTAAAAGGGCTGGTTGGGTATATTCCCTTACTGTTTTGTGGGTATTATCTGATTCGCGATCGCACAGACTTATTTTTCCTAACTCGTTTACACATTATTCTAATCTTGATCTGCTGTAGCTTGGCGTTTCTGCAATACCTGTGGCTAGTTACTGGTTTATGTCCCAGTAGCAATAGTTTGACGGGAGAAGCTGTTTACAGAGCCAGTTTGCAGGCAAGATGTTTAGTCGGCGGTTCTCTGTTATACAATACTAAAGTTGGGTTAATTCGTTTACCCGGTACATTTGTCGCGCCCTGGCAATGGGGGTGGTTTCTGATTTCCAGCGCTTTTTTCACCTATGGGGCGAGTGTTAGTGATCCGTCTCGTCGTTGGCGACTCGTGGGATGGGTGGCGATGGTTGCAGTCTTGGCAGTAGCGGTCATTTCAGGTCAACGCATTGCCCTCGCGATCGTTCCGGCGACGTTTGTTCTGTTAGTATTACTCACAGATCAGCATAAGGTATGGCTCCCGATTAAATTAGGAATTGGGGTGCTTTTAGCGATTTGGATTACTCGAACGTTGGGGAAGGTAGAAGAACGAGTGATTAGTTTTGTTGATCGCTGGGAGGCGTCTCCACCGCCTACGTTTATGCTGGATCAATTTCAGTGGGTATTGAGTAGACAAGAGGGATTCCTAGGACATGGTTTAGGGCGAGCGACTAATGCTGCCCGTCGCTTAGGGGAAACTCAACTGATTGAAACCTATTATGCCAAATTGTTTTACGAAATTGGTCCGATTGGGGTTTTGGCTTTTCTGGCGCTGGTGTCTTTGCTGACGTTTTTGACGTTTAAGGCATATCGGTCAGTTCAAGATGCGTCTTTACAACGGTTAGGGTTGTGTCTTTGGGTGTTTGTTTTATTTATTAGTTATAACACCTATTATTATCCTCTGGCTGTCGATCCCGTGGAGGTTTATTATTGGTTTTTTGCAGGGGTTTTGCTCAAGTTACCGCGACTTGATGATCCGGTAGGTTGTGAAAAACTATGTTCTGATCACAAAGACGCTTAGCCTAGAACCTAGGGTAGGGCGCACGTCAGTTATTGGTGTTAACTTAAGATGAGAAGCGGGGGAAGCTGGGGGAGCTGGGGGAGCAGAGGGAGCTGGGGTAGCAATGGTACATTTTCCCTGATAGTGGTGTAAGGATATGAAAGGGTTTGACCTTTTTTCCTTGAAGAAGAGCAACTATCAATACCACTCAAAGCCTTAGCCTTGATAGTTAATGGTTTCGGCTTTATGCAGCAAACCCTAAGCTAGTCCGCGCAGGCGGACTTTGTTTGTGTAGCTGCGACTTCGAGTCGCCAGGGCTTCTAGTCTTATTACCGAGGTTTTAAAACTTGCCAAAGGATAAAAATAGTAAAGCCGATATAGCCAAACACGACGAGCCAATCCTGCCAATTATTAGAATTTGTGAAAACATTATTACCCATTTTGATTTTAGATTTGAGTTTGAGGTTAGGCGACAGGGCGACCCGAGTTTATTGAGTGGATTGGGGGTGTTCATTGATATTAGCGGGTCGCCCCTACAACTGTTTATTTATGTTGGTAAGCTGTTCGGCATTTAAACCTTAATATCAATAATGGCGTAATCCTTGTAGTGCGAGCATCTTGCTCGCTACCCATTCCCAATTTAAATGCATGACAGCTTACCCAATTTAAATGCATGACAGCTTAGTTAGCCTCTACAAATTATTACTTTTTTTAACGCGAACTATTTTGATATCAAAGAATGCCTGGGAGATTCTAGAAGAAACTACAAATAAACTCTCCAGCGCCGTCCGGTTCAAATGAAACCACCAATCCATCCTGGCGAATCCGGGTGCGATCGCGACAATTATATATCTCTACAGGACGTTTTACCCCATCAATACTCACGGCGGCTCGATACCGCCAATAATACTTGGCGGAACGCTTGATACTCAGGATACAAATATTGTGATCCTTGATTGTGCGACACACCGACGCCTCAGCCGGAAATGCCACAAGCCACACAACTACCAGTAATCCCAGTAAAGCCATCCATTTTTCCATATTTGAATTATCTTAATTCTTCTATGCGATCGCGTCTGAATCGTTGGTACACCAACTGAATTCGACGGGATGACTAGATGCCAGTCAATCATTCACCCGATCACAGGGATAAGCCCCTGCTCCCAGACGTAGCATGCTACGTCTCTACACCCCAGCGCTTTGATAGATGGGGATTATCGCTTTGATTATCAGATTGTCTAATTGCTTTGTTTGAACTTTACCATCAAACCATTACACTATAGACTAATCTTAGAAAACTTCAAAAAAATTAACCGTTAAGTAAAAATACCTGTTTATCAGGGTCTCTTCACGACGCCATATAGCACTGAAGAGAAAATTTGTATACCCCCAAGAGGTCATGTCGATGACTCAGTTTTTCCTTGACTCTGCCTGGTTAATACCTTGCTATGCCCTATTAGGTGCAATTTTAGCCGTCCCTTGGTCTCCGGCAATTATAAATCGTACCGGACCGAGACCCGCAGGCTATATTAATATGTTGATGACCTTCATCGCTTTTTTGCATGGGTTGTTGGCATTACTCGCCATCTGGAATCAACCTGCCCAATCGGTGGTGATTCCCTGGCTACAGGTGGTTGATTTGGATTTATCCATTCCCGTAGAAATGTCGGCGGTTACGATTGGGGCGACGATGGTGATCACTGGGTTGAATTTCCTCGCCCAAATCCATGCTATTGGTTACCTGGAAACCGATTGGGGATGGGCGCGGTTCTATTCGTTGCTGGCATTGTTTGAAGCGGGAATGTGCGCCCTTGTTCTGTGTAATTCCTTGTTTTTCAGCTATATTATCCTGGAAATTCTCACGCTGGGAACCTATCTTTTGGTTGGATTTTGGTTTAATCAATCCTTGGTGGTAACCGGGGCGAGAGATGCATTTCTAACCAAACGGGTGGGCGATTTAGTCCTATTAATGGGGGTCATTGGTATCTATCCCCTATCCAAAACCTGGAATTTTTCGGAATTGGCAGACTGGGCAAGTACGGTTAATCTTGATCCGAAAGTCGCTGCATTAGTGGGGTTGGCATTACTGGCTGGTCCGATGGGTAAATGCGCTCAAGTTCCCCTGCATTTATGGTTAGATGAAGCCATGGAAGGACCGGTTCCTAGCACCATTTTACGGAATGCGGTGGTGGTCTGTACGGGGGCGTGGGTGTTGATTAAATTGCAACCTGTTATCGCCATATCTCCCGTTGCGATATCTGCCACAATTTTGATTGGTGCTGTTACCGCCGTGGGTGGTACGATGGTCGCGATCGCCCAAATTGATATTAAGCGTACTCTGTCCTATCTGGTCAGCGCTTATTTGGGATTGGTGTTTATTGCGGTGGGTACAGGACAAATCCAAACCGCCCTGTTGTTATTGTTGACCTACGCCGCCGCCATGGGGTTATTGGTGATGAGTACGGGGACGGTTATTTGGAACAGTATTACTCAGGATGTGACGCAATTGGGTGGGTTATGGGCGAAGCGCCCTGCTTGTGGCTTGTCTTACTTGGTGGGGGCGGCTGGATTGATTGCGGTTCCTCCTCTGGGCGGATTTTGGGCGTTTTTACAGTTGGGGGATTCTCTGTTTACCAGTCACCCGAAATTATTTGCCCTGGTGTTAGTGGTGAATGCGTTAGCGGCGTTTAGCCTCTTGCGTGTTTTCGGGTTAGTCTTCGGTGGACAAGCTAAACAAATGGCACAGCGATCGCCTGAAGCTCATTGGCCCATGGTCTTCCCTATGATACTGCTGATGGGGTTTACCTTGCACGTTCCTTTACTGTTAGCCACCTGGAATCTGTTACCAGAATGGGTAAGCGTGAATCCGACGGTGGCGGCTTCGCTGATGTTATCGAGTGCGATTGGTGGCGGTGCAGCCGTGTATCTGTATCTGAGTAGCCAGGTGGAAAAGCCGATTCGATTTGGTTCAAAGGACCTGCAAGACTTTTTTGCCTACGATTTATATACCCAAAAGTTATATCGGGGAACCGTAGTGTTTCTGGTGGATTTGATATCGAGAACCATTTCTTGGGTTGACCGCTATATCGTGGATGGTTTGGCTAATTTAGTCGCCTTTATGACGATGTTTAGTGGGCAAAGCTTGAAGTATAATGTTTCAGGTCAAACCCAGTTTTATGCGTTGACGATTTTGTTAGGAGTCGCATTGTTTGGCTTTCTATTAAGTTTGCCAATCCTATCGCGCCTCTCCCTAATTATTGGTTCGTAGTTGCGCTGTCTGCGCCCTACAAATCACAGGACTGACGACAAACGCTTAAGGATGGTAATCATAATGAAGTGTCAACCAATTAGATAGAAGCAAGGAATGATAACGGTGTATACACCGATAAGACGTGTCATAGCGCGTCTTCAGTTTTGAGAGTTTCGGGGCGGGTGAAACTGGAATCATTTCTGGTTAGTTAGAGATTAATAAACTCGCCCCGATTAAGTGGAAGCATTTTGAGTTGGAATTTTTGACGGGCTTATGCTGAGTACGCTGATTGGGTTACCTGTTGTTGGTGCGATTATAGTTGGATTTCTGCCGGGAGAAGTGGCAAAAACTCGACTCCGGGCGATTGCTTTGGCGGTGGCGACGGCGATTGTTTTGGTGACGTTGTGGCTAGCCACGCAGTTTGATATCACCTATTCCGGTTGTCAGTTTCAAGAGGAGTTGACCTGGATTCCGCAATTGGGATTATCCTACAAGTTAGGGGCGGATGGTTTATCGTTTCCGTTGCTGGCGTTGGGGAGTTTGTTGAATTGGGTGGTTATTTTTAGTAGCCGCGTTGATGTGGAACGGCTGCGCCTTAAATATGCCCTGATTTTGTTGGTGAATGCAGGGGTTACTGGGGCGTTTCTGGCACAGAATTTGTTGCTGTTTGTCCTGTTCTATGAATTGGTGTTGATTCCCTTGTATTTGTTAATCGCCATTTGGGGGGGAAGCAAGCGGGAATATGCGGCGATGAAGTTTCTCATCTATACTGCGGTTTCCGGGATTCTGATTCTGGCGGCATTTTTGGGGATTACATGGCTGAGTAATTCCACTAGCTTTAATTATGAGGCGATTCAAACTCAAGGGTTATCGTTAACGACTCAGTTGGTTCTGCTAACCATTTTATTGGTAGGATTTGGGATTAAAATTCCCCTGGTTCCCTTACATACCTGGTTACCCGATGCTTATGTGGAAGCGTCACCTGTGGTGGCGATTCTGTTAGGGGGTGTGGTGGCGAAGATGGGAACTTATGGGTTGGTACGCTATGGGTTACAATTGTTTCCCGAAGCCTGGTCATTGGTAGCGCCGGGATTATCAATTGTTGGCGTGGTGAGTGTATTGTATGGTGCATTGAGTGCGATCGCCCAAAAAGATATTAAACGAATGGTGGCGTATAGTTCCATTGGTCACATGGGGTATATCGTTGTCGCCGCTGCTGCGTTAACGCCGTTGAGTCTTTTGGGGTGTGTGATTCAGATGGTGAGTCATGGGATGATTCTGGCGATTCTGTTTTATTTAGTTGGGGTGGTGGAAACCAAGGTGGGAACTCGCGAGTTGGATGTTTTGAATGGGTTAATGAATCCAACGCGGGGTTTACCGTTGGTGAGTGCGTTACTGATTTTAGGCGGAATGGCAAGTGCGGGGATTCCCGGTTTAGTCGGATTTGTGGCAGAGTTTCTGGTGTTTCAAGGAAGTTATGTGGTGTTTCCTTGGCAAACCATTTTATGTATTTTTGCGTCCGGGTTGACGGCGGTTTATTTTGTGATTCTGCTGAATCGCACTTGTTTTGGCAAGCTGGATAATCGTAAGGCTTACTATCCGAAAGTTCTCTGGAATGAAAAGGCACCTGCGATTATTTTGGCGGTGATTATTTTCTTCCTGGGAATTCAACCAACTTGGTTGGTTCGGTGGACAGAAACGACGACGAATGCGATTGTTTCTGCGGTGCCGACTCAGGTTGATCAGAAGGTGGCGATGGCGGATTCGTCATTAGTTATTCGTCATTAGTAATTCGTCTTATGTAGTTCTTTGAGGTGAACAACGGGCGGGTTTTGTAGCCAAGCTAGGGACAGCAATTAATATTAATCCCTAAACCCGCCCCTACAGGATTAAACACCATTTCCTTGAACAACGTCTTATGTCGTTCTTTGAGGTGAACAATGGGCGGGTTTTGTAGCCAAGCTAGGGACAACAATTAATATTAATCCCTAAACCCGCCCCTACAGGATTAAACACCATTTCCTTGAACAACGTCTTATGTCGTTCTTTAAGGTGAACAATGGGCGGGTTTTGTAGTCAAGCTAGGGACAAAAATTAATATTAATCCCTAAACCCGCCCCTACAGGATTAAAAATCATTTCCTTGAACAACGTGCAGGGTCAACACTAAAAACTTGATAACCATGGTACAAACTCCAACAAAACCAGCAACGAAATTACCCCCGTCTCAGCATGAATTGGCGGATATTGTTCACCGCTTGGAAGCTGGGGGGGCGATGGTTCCCGATACGCCAGAAAATTTGATGCAAATTATTGGCATCTGGAAGGCGTATGCGGTGCCAATGGATTTCTATTGGCGGGATTTGCTTTATATTGGCGAACGAGTCTTTTTGAATCCGTTTCCCTTCTTTAAATATTTCCTGCCCAAAGAATATTTAGACCTCCATAATCATTATGCGGGGGATGATGCCGATTTACGGATTTGGCGCGGTCAAGCAACGGCGCATCCGGAACTTGTGGAATTTATTGAGACAGGGGAAACCCAGAAAATGCCCAAGTTATTGCATCACTTGTGGCATGACCGGATTAATATGGAGTTTGCTGAAGCTTGTATGCGGGCAATGCTTTGGCATCGGAATATGTACGCCCCAGTGAATCAGTTTGATCCTTATCTGGATACCCAGGAGTATAAGGACAATGCGAATCGGGCAATTGAGGCGTACTTTAAGGGAAATCCGGTGATGCTGGGATGGCATAAGCTGTTCCCAGAAATGTTTATCGAACAATGTCGTCAGGCGTCCTATTATAGTCTTTTGGGGCTATTCTGGGAAGTGATGGCACCGGTGTTCTTTGAGGTGTCTGATCTCTACGATGAAGGAAAAATCACCTCTGTCCCCGAAGCGATGAACTTTTTGGTGAATGGGATATTCGCGATCGCGGGTCGTCCGATCTATCATCATGTGTATGTCAAAGGGG
Organism: Coleofasciculus sp. A1-SPW-01; assembly: GCF_040217205.1. Classification (NCBI taxonomy): domain Bacteria; kingdom Bacillati; phylum Cyanobacteriota; class Cyanophyceae; order Coleofasciculales; family Coleofasciculaceae; genus Coleofasciculus; species Coleofasciculus sp. A1-SPW-01. Next base: position 35,909 of record NZ_JAVJNP010000041.1, read on the forward strand.
AATGCTATGAGGTGATTCCCAAGTCCAAGGGGTTTACCTGGCTGTATGAGGCGGCGCTTCCTTATGTAGAGGCGGTATTTTATCGCACGGCACCGTTTAGGGGTACGAAGTCCTATAATGCCCAAGCAGGGGAAGTTCCCAGTGATCAGAAAGACTTCCATTATGGGGTGCTTTATGCCGATAAATTCCCCGTGGGTTCGGCGGGAGTTCCGCCCACATTGCTGATGCAGGATATGTTACATTTCCTACCTCCTTATCTGCGAGACTTCTATGAAAAGCGCTGTCGCAGTGAAAGTGATATCCTGAATCAAATTGGCGTTACCTTTCAGCGATCGATGTATTGTGTGACATCGGCGGTATTTCAGGCGTTGCGAACCGCACTGTTGTATCCCTTAGATGACCCGAATCCCAAGCATTTACAGGCGAATCGGGCATTTTTTGAAGCGCAATTAGACCGATTCTGTCGCCCAGAGTATGGAATCCGGGATGCGGCGCGGTTAGAATATATTCAGACTGCCGATTATCAGTAATATAGGTTTGAAAAATTACCAGATCCCCGACTTCTCAAGGAAGTCGGGGATCTCCGTCTAAAAAATATGTCTATAGATATAGGAGAGATATAGAAAAAAAGCTTAAAATTTGCCTAGTTCAGTTCTAAAAATGAATTAACGTTAGTATTAATGTAAGACGCCAATCTCATAAAAGTCTAGGGGCGGATGTATGAATATTACAGAATCCATTCATTCTCCAGCCAAGCTTCTACAATGTCAACAACCCAGCGCTGACCGATAAAAGCGGTACAGCGTGGGCTTTAGAATTTCTTCTCAAGCCTTGTTGATTAGCCTTAGTAGTTCGTTAATAGTAAGAGCTACTCCGTTTATCGAGAATATATAGGCATCGTGGGGTGCAGGATTGACTATCCGTTTCCTAGCTCCACGCTCTGCGGTTTTTCATTAAACATTCCTGTTGGGTAGGGAAAGTGTGGAAACATCAAAACCTCGATAAACATTGGCGAAGGAAACCACACCCTGAGCGAAGTCGAAGGGTGAAAACCTTAACTTTAGGTAAAAATGAAAGTCTACGTTATTAACAGACACGGGCGTCCCTTGATGCCCACAACTCCCAG
>NZ_JAVJNP010000079.1:0-2452 GCF_040217205.1 Coleofasciculus sp. A1-SPW-01
CTTGGAAATTCGCGATCGCTAATCGGGCGGCTAGGGGTGAAGGGGGGGGTGCTTTTCCCGGTTCTGCTTTCGGTTGATTGGGTACATGAAGCTGTTTTAGGACAGAGATTTCGTTATCAATTAGGGCAATCGTCTCTTGAATTCGCCTCACTTCGGCTTTGGCTTGGTGCAGTTGTTCCTCAGCGGGGGAGTTGGGGAGTTCTGGGTGAGAAGGAACCGCAAGACTGATGCGAATATCGGTAGGAATCACCAAATTGGCATTTCCTGCAACTTGTACTCGCACACTGCTATCATCTAGCGCCAGGGGAAGTCCTGAAATTTCTATTTGTTCTGGCGTTTCTCCATTCTCTAAGTGCAAATCGGCGATACGGCTAACGGTTGCACCAGCCGCATAGACTTTAACTTTATCTATTTTCGAGGCGAGTTGGATGATGTTCGGCATCGGATTATCCTATGGCTGATCCCAGGTACATTGTTCTATATCTCTGGGTGATTACCAGGATATGCACTTATCGATACGTTAGGATATTTCTCTATTGACCTGACAATAGCGTAGTTTGTAGTAAGCACTTTAGTGCTATAACGCCTAGCTGGAGAGGGCTAAAGTCCCCTCACTACGAACGAACTATTCTCGTCGATTCCCACCGATTACTTCACTATCGGCGTAGGTTTTAATGGTGTACTGTGCTGATAATTTTGCCTGTTGTTGACTGGGTACTTGTATCTGCCAGCAATATCCACCTTGAATGAGTTGTCCGCGTTCTTCTTGTTCGTATTTTTGCCATTGAGGGGAAACTTGACCAAGTTCTACATCAACTTTTTCTCCTTCTTGGGGTACAGGAATCCGTTCTCGGATCTCAATCCGTGCTTCGTTGGCTAAACGATTAGCAATGTCAATTTTAATGTGGTGACAGAGTTCGTTAAAGGCGACTAATAACTGACTGGAACGTTTTTCCTGATACGTTGTGTTTCGGGCGACTTTTATCCCTTGTTCAACGCCTAAACCTAATTCAACTTGTCCCTTGGCGGGTACGGTGGGTAATGTTGTGGATAAGATATACTCCCCATCAACATAAACATCAGCTGAACCACTTAAAAGTGGGGCGTCTAAAGGATTGCAAAGTTGGGCGATTCGGAAGACATTGGTATCTTCACGGGGAACGACAATATAGCGCAGGTTGACATCGGTACTTTGGCTAGTTAGTGCGACGGAATGAAATTGTCCATCTGACGGAACATCCACCCGTCCATCGGCAAGATAAGCATAATCAAAGGAACCTGCTGCTTCACGTACTGATAGTCCACCAGGCGGTAATGGGGTAGACAAACATTGGTGGGATTTTGATATAGCCTGCTTGACGATTTCTAGGACATTGAATGTTACCACAAATTGCTGTTGCTTGAGGAGTTCTAGATAGACATATTGCTGGTTTTGAAGCAGTAATTTACCTCGCTTATTGGGGTCATCTGCGCCGGGAAGTCGCATTAAATTGTAAGTCAGTAAGTCATCGTTGTTAATCACCGGATCACTAATGAGTTGACTCAAGGTTTCACCTAAGTCGCATTCTGTTTCTTCGGGTTCATAATCTCTACCTCTTAAGTATTGCTCCATAGAAGAATGGCGGAAGCTGGATTCTGCTTCTTCCAGTAAATTATGGAGATTTTGATCTAAGTCGCATTCTGTTTCTTTTGGTGCATCGGACAGCATGGCGTCAAGGTCAGCAAACTCGTCTCCTGATTCATCGAACAGGTTATGAAACTCCATAGCCTTATCGGTATCGGACAGGAGGCATTCAAGTTCCATATCCAGATCGTCTTGTACTTTCTCCTGTGTCAGTTTTTGCTCCCGATGTTGATTAATCAGATTCACTTCCAGCTTGTAGGATGAACTGTTGATTCTACTCTCTGGTTGTGTAAAGGCTCTTTGTCCAGTGACCACCTGCGGCTTCTGGCGGTCATAATCGGCAAACAGCATTGTTGCACCAACGGGAGGTAAACGCCAACCGGATTTTCTGGGGACAGGTTGGGTGCGTCCTAACCGCAGTGAGGGTAATTCTGGTAACTCACACCACGTCATTGGGTTAGCTGTCGAGAGTTCTAAGCGCACCCCAGACCAATCTTCTCCTGTACGCTGACACAAAAAAGCCCGAACTGCGATCGCGGCGGTATTCGTGCTACTCTCTAAACGGCATAAATAGGTGGGTGTCCAGCGTGCGCCAGGAACGAAATACTCGACAATTAACTGTTGCTGGGAAACTGTCACCTGTGCCGGATAACTTAAGCTGATAATCACCGTTTTCCGCAATTCGTGGGGTTTCACCTGTTGGGCAGTTGACGCCAGTTTCTGTTTGTGTAATAACTCGTCTAAGTGGGTTTTTGCCTCCTTTAAGCTGTTCTGGGTTTCCCGTCGTTCCTGAATGCGACTACGGATTTGCTCATCTTGGAAATTCGC
>NZ_JAVJNP010000081.1:0-21596 GCF_040217205.1 Coleofasciculus sp. A1-SPW-01
GGTTAAGGCTGATATCGAGCAACAATGCCGGGTATCAGCCAAGCGTAAGCGTTAATGGTTATCGACCAAAAGTTACACCGTGGACTTATACCAAGACAGAATTACTTATGGGTAGGTTTGTCTAGGTTTTTAGAAGCGGTGATTTACCTCTTTCTAGAGTGAGAATTGTTCTGTAGGAATTGTTTGAGGGTTAAACGACGATTTTCCAAAAAACGACTCCAAAAACCTGGGATAAACTCATCCATCGTTTCGGCTAATGCCCACATTTCCAAGTTAATCATTTTGTACAATAGGTCATGGGAGTTCTCAATTTGCTCCATAAGCTGTTTCATTTCAACACTCGCAGGGGAGTTCAGCTCTTCAAAGGAGTGATCATCGGAGGTGTCATAATCGGGCTTAGGCATATTGTCTAAGATAATGATGGGCGTTTGGGAGAGGAACCATAAGTCCCGCGCTATATCTAAGTCCAAAAAAAGTATTATAAATAAAGTTATTTTTTCCCCTAGAGGCAACTATTGTCTGTCAAAGATCCCTTGAATCCTTGGAATTATAAACCGTGGTGGTGTCAGCCTTGGTCGATTCTCCTGACCGGAGCCGTAATCATCGCGGGGAGTTGGATGCTAGCCAAAATGCTCTGGATAACCTTGATAGTGGCTACCCCCATTTTGGTTTGGTGGTTTTACTTTTTATGGCTCTGGCCCCGTCTCTTGCGGCATAGTTACCTTGAGTTGACAAATCGCCAACCCGATCAAGAATCCGAGTCGGTTGCCACCATTTATCCCTCCGATGAGTGAACGGCTTCTCAAATCAGACGCTAGAATTTGTAATCAGTAGGCTTATTTAAATGATCCCATAATGGAAATGGATATGCATTGCGATCGCGGCAGTGCGACTTCAACCGCCCAATTACCCCTAGCTAGATGTAGCCAAGAGTGTTTCCATGGACAATCCTGCAGCAACCCTTCACTGCCCTAACTACCGCTGTCAGGCTGCCAATCCCCCTGTCAATAAGTTTTGTCAGAACTGTCGCACGCCTTTGAAGCGGCGTTATCTGTGGGCGCTAGGATCAGGGATAGAAGCCTATCAGCCCGAATCGCTAATTGCCAACCGTTATGTGTTGGTCAATGAACGGATTGTACTGGATACAAAACCAGCAACACCACCGGATACCCCTCAAGAGATTCCGGAGGAGTTGTTGCCCTATTTGAGACTCTCTCCCTATCGCTTACATATTCCCCAAGTCTATGGGCGACTGACAGGCGGTGAAAGACGCCAAGATTCAGAAATCTGGCTATTGGAAGATGCGCCGATTCTGGAAACCGATACGGCTGGGACTCAAGGAGAACTCTTTCCTCCCCTGAGAACAGTTTGGCAAGAGGCAACAGCGATACGCCAACTCAACTGGTTGTGGCAAATCGCTAACCTGTGGCAACCCTTAAGCAGTGAAGGAGTGGGGACAAGTTTACTCAATCTCGATTGGCTGCGTCCAGAATCTTCTATCCTGCATCTACTAGAACTTCACAGAGATGAACCCGCCGCACCAACGCTCAAACAACTGGGTCAGTGCTGGTCTCAACTCCAACCTGACGCCTCCTCGGTCATAAAAAAGTTTTTCGGGCAACTCTGTGATCAATTGACCCAAGGAAAAATTCGCACCGCCGAACAACTGGTGGGACTGCTTGATCAGGGAATCAAAGACTGTGGACAAGGGCAATCGCGTCATTATCAGATTTTTACAGGTACGGATTCGGGTCCAGTTCGCCGCCACAATGAAGATGCTTGTTACCCACCCATTGGACAACTATGGAGTCGCTCAACCGATGAAAATGCCTTAGCGATCGTCTGTGATGGGATTGGCGGACATGAAGGGGGGGAAGTGGCTTCGGAATTAGCCATCAACGTTTTGCGAGAGCAAGTGGAACGCCTCCATTTTGATCGCGACCACTGGCACCCAACCCATCTGACTCTACAACTTGAACAAGCCGCCTGTGCCGCTAATGACGCCATCAGCCAGCAAAATGATAGCGAACATCGCTCTGAGCGACAGCGGATGGGTACAACCCTGGTCATGGCTCAAACCAGCGCCCATGAAATATACATCACCCATGTCGGGGACAGTCGCGTCTACTGGGTAACGCGCCAAGGGTGTCATCAAATTACCCAAGATGATGATCTAGCCTCCCGTGAAGTGCGATTGGGTTACACCTTTTATCGGTATGCTGTGCAACAGCCGACCTCTGGCTCATTAATCCAGGCTTTGGGCATGGCATCGTCTACCACATTACATCCAACAACCCAGCGGTTTATCCTGGACGAAGATAGTGTGTTTCTTCTCTGTTCCGATGGTCTCAGTGACCATGACCGAGTGGAACAATACTGGCAAACCGAAATTCTGCCGATTCTGGACGGACAGCGTGATGTGCCAACTGCCGCTGACCATCTCATCGAAATAGCAAATCGGCAAAATGGTCATGATAATGTTACGTTGGCGCTGGTCTACTGTCAGGTAAGGGCATCAGCGGAAACAGCACCAACAGAACTTGCGCCGCCTCAGCCGGAATCGTTGCCTTTACCGACAACGGAAACACCATCGGAAACCCTAGCGACGACCACCATTGTCCCTTCCCATACGAAAACCCAACCCTTGACCCGACCCAAACGGCGTCCTTGGGGACTTATGTTGGCAATTGTTGTACTTTTGGTCGTGGGTGCAGGACTAGCTTACCTATTATTGCCTCGGCGTTGGCTTCAAGGATTTGTGAGGCAGAGTTCTAATTCTGATGCCCCAGTATCCGTGTCGGGGACGCCATCTCCAACCGCTAGTCCAACGCCAACGCCGGAAACGGTTTCGTCCTTGGAAAACTTGGCGCTGATGCGGGTGACTCGCTCAACGATTACGAATTCCCAAGGACAAGATGTTCCGTTGCTACTCCGGTTAAATCCTCCGGAGGAAAATCTCTCACCCATTCGATTAATTCCCAGAGGGAGTGTCTTGCAAGTGATTCGTCAATCATCCGATTCTGGGGAAGAGGATTGGCTGAAATTGAGAGTGTGTTCGACGGGGACGGAAAACGCCGAGATGCAATCGATACAGACCGCTCCAGCATCCCCTACCCTAGCGGACGCCAAACGGCGCCGCAACATTTATCCTCAGGTGCAGCCAGGAGAGAGGGGTTGGATAAAAGTTGTTAATATTCGCTCAAATGTTGACTTAAATGTTAACCCAACATTGGCACAAAAAGGCGTATGTGCAACGGCGCCTGAATCTGATGCTTTAACGCCTTCCCTCAGTTCTCCGTAGGAACACGACATATCTGTAGGAACACGACATGTCGTGCCCCTACGGACATTTTGTGCTTTCCCTAACATGCTCCCAAGTGTAAGTCCTAGTCATGATAATATAAAATGTAAAATGGTTTTATTTTATGACAGTAGCAATCAGCGAAATCATCATAAATGGAATTTTATTCGACCTAAAAAACTGGCATCAAGGAATGTCTAATTTAGAGAACTTTGAGCAGATCATCGACAACTTATTCAATACTTTGTCTGAGCGAAACATCAACTATTTGTTAGTTGGGGGAGTGGCATTATTAAGTTATGTGGAGGGACGAAATACCCAAGATATTGATTTAATTCTCTCCCGTTCTGAGTTAGCAGCATTACCTGAGGTTGCTATTGCTGAAGAAAACAAAGATTTTATTAGAGGAAGGTTTCAGCAGTTAATTGTTGATATTTTATTAACGCATAATCAACTGTTTTCTCAAATTAGTCAGCAATTTGCCACAGTTAGACAGTTTGGCGATCGCTGGATTCGTTGTGTCGATGTGGAAGGGTTAGTTATTCTCAAATTTTATGCGTTGCCTTCTCTTTATCGACAAGGTAAGTTCGACCGAGTGAGTATTTATGAAAATGATATTCTCTTACTTTTGCTCAATTACGATGTAGATTTAGAACAGGTATTCCAAGTTTTGTCTAATCATTTACTCCCTAGTGTTTTAGAAAAAGTTAAAGGTATTTGTGCTGATTTAGAAGCTCGGCTTAAACGGTTTCCGATTCAGCAGCAAAGGTTAGAATCGGAATCGGAGAACGATTGAGACGCAAGGCGATCGTCTGAGCAAGGTTCTGGAAACCGTGCTGTTGACGCCAATAGAACAGCTAATGGTTAGGATTAATTCAATTTCGCCACCAAAGAATATTTCTTAGTTGTAAACTCTATCATATTTTTTTTGAGCAACATTTAAAACATACCCAAAATACACATATTGTCTGAATTATCAAGGCATCATTCAATCCCGCTCCCCTACACCCTACTCCCACATCCTACTTGGCGACGTCCCAGGCAAAGTCATCAGAGCAACGATTAGACCAGACTATTGACAAATCCACGGCTGAAACGAGCATGGGCTTTCAACCATCGTGATCCGTGTACCATATTGTATAAGGATCAACTTGGCTACTCCCCAACTCCTGACGACTCTCCTGTGCTGTCTGAGTTTGAACTGACCCTAAGACCTAAAATAGGGATCGCAGAGGACAGGGGACAACAGTCGAGTCTGATTGATTCTGATTTGGTCTGTCACTTATCACCAAACTGATAATGTTGCTCTACATCTGGGCGTTGAATGTCTGATATCGAAACTCCTTGCCTCAGTTTAGCGATCGCCCGTCTGTCTACGGCTGGGGCAGATAACTTTGCCGTGTGGGTCATTGAAGCTCCTTATCCTGGGGGTTATGTTCATCATGACTCGATTTGGTCTTCCACTTTGACTCAGACTTGGTTGGCTTGGCAACAAATGTTTTCTACAGGTAATTTGCCCCCCTTATTACCCCTGCCTCATCCCTTGACGCCTAAGCCTACACCAACACCAACCCTATCACCCCAAAGCGAAAACGCTACACCGCAGACGACTAGCTACGGGGGACGGCTGATGCAGCAGTTGGGCATAGACTTGTGGAATTGGCTGTTTGCGGGTTCCATTCAAACAACGTTGGCGGAAAGTCGGGGCATTGCCCGGGGACAAAATAAATCTCTGCGCGTGCGCTTGGAAATTCGACATCCTGACTTGATTCCCCTCCCCTGGGAAATTATGCAAGAAATGGCAGGCAAACCTGCTATTTCTCTGTCTACTCAACTACTGTTTAGCCGCACGACGAGTAATGTTGACTCTCTCAAGCCGCTGATCCGCCATGATCAAGCCCTGAATATCCTGCTCGTCTTTGGACAAGATGTCCACCGTTCCGGGGGTGATCAGTCAGCGGCTCGCTTACAGCTTGAACAAGAAGCAGCGGTTCTAGAAAATGTTTTTCAATCTTGTCAAAAGTTCAACCCCACAGCCGTTCCCTGTTTTGTGGAAAAGCTGCTACAGCCAACACCCGCTGACTTAATTGCCGCTTTAGACACAGGAGGTTACAATATCCTTTTCTATGCGGGTCATGGTGAACCTGCTCCAGATGGGGGTTTATTATTTCTAAGTCCAGATGCACCAATTAACGGTACGGAACTCGCTCAAGTCTTAGTTCGGAATCAGGTAACCTTAGCGGTATTCAATACCTGTTGGGGCGCTCAACCGGATCAGGTGGAAGGTCAAACCATCCCCCGGAGTAGTTTAGCCGAAGTGTTAATTCAACATGGTGTCCCCGCTGTTTTGGGTATGCGTGACTCGATCGCGGATCACGAAGCTTTGAGTTTTATCCAAAGTCTTGCCCAAGCCCTAGCTAGCGGGATGCCGATTGATCAAGCTGTGGCTGTTGCCAGACAACAATTACTCACGCTTTACAAGTTCAACCAACCAGCTTGGACGTTACCTGTGCTGTATATGCATCCGGAGTTTCAAGGACAGTTAATTGCTTTCTTAGAAGAAGGGATTACTGAGCTTCCGCCGATGCCTAGCAACTGGAATGGCGAACAAACGCCCACCGCTTGCTTACGCTCCTTAAACTCGATGGGTAAAGTTTGGCGAATTCGCGGTGCACTGATGCGGGTGGGACGCGGGCAGGAGAATGATTTAGTTTTGGATGAGGAAATGTGGGTGAGCTATAAACATGCAGAAATTATCTGTCGCGATACCTTCACTCATCCCGGACAAATCCCGACTTACTTCCTGCGTGATTTTTCTCGCAACGGCACTCATATTTTACGAGCAGATGGGTGGCAGAGAATCCACCATCAGGAAGTGCCATTGGAGTCGGGTAGTCAGTTAAAATTTGGCAGTACTCAGAGTCAAACCCTGGAGTTTATTATTGAAAACCTTTAAGCCAAAAACTTAACAAGTTTTAGACTCGGAGAGATTCGAGTCGAGAAGAACACGACTCAATTCAACGGTTCTAGAAGTTCTGCCAATTATTGGCACTAACCTTTATTTTCGGAACGATTACGGAACCTTCGAGAGTGCTGATGTAGCTATTCCTATCAATTTTCATCACCACCAACGATCACATAAGGGGTATTATGACCAGTCAACATAAACCATACCAAAATTATCAGGATGCTTTGAGTCAAGCCCAAGGAGAACTCCTAGAGGCACTCTGGCAAACTGAGGACGATTGTTATCCCTGGAATCCCGCTGAACCTGAAGCCCAAGACTATTTGGCAGATTTGGAAGCGGGATTTTCTCTAGATGCTTGTCAAACCGAGGCAGAAATTACATCGGGATCACAAACCCTATTCAATCGCTTGCACCAGTGCTGGACATCGCTAACGCCCTCAGATTCTTCCGGTTCCGCCTCGCTAAAGCGGTCATTAGCTGAACGATTTTCCGGGGTGCCGTCGTCTTGGTTGGACGCGATCGCCAATCAAGCTCAACAAGCGTTATCCATGGATATATCACTTGCCGATCAGCTAGTTTTATGCGTTAGACCCTTATTACCCAACTGGACGGAAGATGATTTATTCGTTTTTGCACGTCCGTGGGCTTACGCCATGCGAGGTAATCAAGACTTTGGCGCTATTGGCTCAGTCGAATGGTCTGAATTATCACCCATTGAGCAGGTGCGCTTAAGTTTGGCTATTGCCCATTATACTCTCACCCAACTTGAGGAAGCTTCTGAGGACAATTAATTGCCGAATTAATTCATTTTATGGTATTGGGGCAGGTAAGAGTTACTTAGGGGCTGTTGAATAAGTGTTGTGGTGAGGGGGAGCGGGGGAACCCACACTTATTCAGCAACCCCTAACTCAAAGGTGGTAAAAGAGGCAGCAAAAGTGTAATGAAATAGTAAACTAATGGAGCAGTAAAAACGTAGCTGTCTGTGCGGTCTAAAATACCGCCATGACCGGGAATTAATTGTCCTGAATCCTTGACCCCAGCATCTCGTTTCATCATTGATTCGGTTAAGTCTCCCAAAAGGCTAGCCACTCCAATTAACGTACCGAATGCGAATCCACTGAGTTGCCAGTTTGACCATTGCAGATACCAAGCCCCAAGCATAGCAACTGCCCCACTCCCGCAAATTCCAAAAATTGCCCCTTCTACTGTCTTTTTAGGACTAATATTCGATAAGGGAGTGCGACCAAAAAACTTGCCAAAACTATACGCACCAATATCGGCTGCCCAAATACAGGCAAACGCGAGTAGAGTTACGGTTAAGCCTTGGGACAGAACCGTTAGATTAGTCCAAGGGTGAAGCCAAGAGTCATTAAACGAGAAACTATTGAGGCTCGCTGTAGCATTCAAGGGTAATGAAACCCCTCCATCTAAACCAACACGCAATCGTATCCAGTAGCTAGGCAGATAACCGCCATAGAGTAATCCCAAAATCGAAGCGGCAATATCCGCAATCGTCGCCATCTTGGGTTGAAAGAGCAGGTAAAAACAAATCAGGGTTCCAGCAATGGGAAAGGCGGCATCCGTCAGATTAGAGTTAAGGGCGGCTGTCACCAATAGAAGTTGACTCACAACTAACGTGGTTTTAGCCGCAGGCGCAATTCCTTTTGCCTGAACCAGTTGAAAATATTCCAGTTGACCCAAATAGACGATGACACAGAGACCGAGGGTAAAATACCATCCTCCAGCCACAATCATCCCCATCGCTAGGGTAATCGCTACAATTCCACTAAAAATCCGAGACCAGGGCATAGAACTTTATTTGACACAAGACAGTCGAAATTAACTGTCTGAATAAAACTATTACATTAAGATTAACAATCGGGCAGCATTCGCCGTTAGTCAATTTGAGAGCGGGTAGTAGGGGTTTGGTTACCAAACCCCTACTAACTGGTAGGGAATCACCGTTTTTGTAGGGCGGTGAGGATGTCAAGAATCCAGCTTCTCCCCACTGAGGATAAACATAGGATTAACAGCCGCAAAGATTTGATGAGTCCCTCGGGTTTCCAAGCGATTGATTGAGGATTGCACAACTTCGATATTACGGGCTTGTAACTCAGCCAATCCTTCGGAGAGGGTATAAAGACTCTCTAAATTACTAGCTGTGGCAACAATCCGACCTTGGGGTTCTAAGTAATGCCAGACTGCCTTAAGAATGTCTTTAATCGGGCGTCCTCCCTCAATACAGGCTCTATGGGGTTTTCCTGGTAGATCTTGGAGACATTCAGGTGCAGATCCTTCGATAACGTCAACATTCTCAACACCGAAGCGATCGCAGTTCCGTTGAATCAGGTTCGCTACCTCTTCATCCCGTTCTACCGCCACAATTTTACCGTGAGGAGAAAGTAATCCGGTTTCTACGGCAATTGTACCTGTCCCTGCACCGATATCCCAGAGCAAGGAATGGGATTCTAGGCGCAATGCGGAAATAATCAGTAACCGTACTTCTCGCTTGCTTAGGGGAATACCGGGCAAGCGCTCGAATAAATCATCGGGAATACCAGGAGTGGTATAGTTCCACAGGGGAGAAGACATTTTGTTCGTCCTTGGTCATTAGTCCTTACTGTTGACAACGTTTACACGTTCTAGGCGAGGATCGCTACACCCAGTAATATAGCCGCCCAAGTGCTGAACCTGTCGCAGATAATCCACTGTAGTTGACGCGATCGCAAATCCTGGCATTAAAACCGGAATCCCCGGAGGATAGGGACAAATCCATTCAGCACTAATGTGACCAACGCTTTGGTCTAGAGTTAACCGTTCTTTCGGGGCAAAAAAGGCATCGCGAGGAGACATTGACGGTTCCAGGATTAACCCTGATGTCATTCCCAGTTGGCATAAATTCTGCCTAAAGGAAGCATCAGGACGAGAATAGCGCTGTTGTAAGTAGGTAAAGGCTTGGACTAGCTGCTGAATATCTTCCGCCGTGTTTCCTAAACTCAGAATAAACGTCAGATGCTGGAATGTCGGCAACTCGCCAATTACACCCAACTGCTCACAAAAAATTTCATCGGCTTCAAACCCACTCAACCCTAACTCCATAACTCTCACCGTCAACCGGGTCGGATCTAGGGTAAAACAGCCCGGAGTATTTGTGGCATCTAACACCGATAATCCTGGAATTTGCTGAATCTGTTCCCTCGCCGCCTCAGCCAGTCTTAGAGTGCGGCTAATCAGCGTTTCCCCATACAACATCATTTGTTGTCGTGCGGCGTCTAGAGAGGCTAAGAGGAGGGCGCTGGGACTGGTAGACTGGACAAGCTGTAAAGCTTGACTCAATCGTTCCGGATCAAGGCGATGACCTTTAATGTGCAGCATTGAGGCTTGGGTCATCGCGGCTAAAACCTTATGGGTGGACTGTATGGTTAAATCAGCCCCGGCTGACATTGCACTTGGCGGCAAATCCGGGTGAAATCGAAGATGCGCCCCGTGTGCCTCATCAACCAGCAAAGGAATATTGTAATGATGTACCCGTTGGGCGATCGCCTGGATATCGCCGCACACGCCATGATAGGTCGGATACAGTAGCATCACCGCCTTAGCATCCGGATGTTCCTTGAGGGCTTGGCTAACGGCGTCTGGGGTAATACTGTGTGCCAAATCACCAGAGGGATCGGATTCTGGGGTAATAAAAATCGGACTCGCACCAGAAAGAACCAAACCTGCGATCGCGGATTGATGACTATTCCGAGGCAAAATCAGCTTATCTCCTGTACCGCAAGTGGCTAAAATTGCCGCGATTACGCCACAGGTTGAGCCATTCACCAGAAACCACGTTTTATCGGCACCAAACGCCTCCGCTGCTAACGCTTGCGCCTCTTTAATCCCTCCTGAAGGGGCAAATAAGTTATCAAAATCTGGTAATTCGGGAAGATCATGCTCAAAGACTGATTTTCCCCATAGGTTCGCCAGTCTGTCAGATATACCCTTTCCCCGCTTGTGACCTGGGGCGTAGAATGGCGCGTGGGGACGTCCAGCACAGGCTTGTAAAGCATCGAGTATGGGGATTGTCCTTTGTCCTTCGTCATTTGTCATTTGTCATTCGTCAGTTGTACTATAAAGTATTTGGGTAAAAAATTAGTTAGGTACACAAGGAAGTTCTATGTCGCGATATCGAGGTCCGCGCCTGCGGGTTGTCCGTCGTCTAGGCGATCTGCCCGGTTTGACTCGCAAATCCCCCCGTCGTTCATATCCACCCGGTCAACATGGTCAAGCTCGCCGGAAGCGGTCAGAATATGCGATTCGATTGGAAGAAAAACAGAAACTCCGCTACAACTACGGAGTCACGGAAAAGCAATTGCTTCGCTATGTTCGCAAAGCTCGTCGAGCAACGGGTTCCACGGGTCAAGCCTTGCTAGAACTGCTAGAAATGCGACTGGATAACACCGTATTTCGGTTAGGCATGGCAGGTACTATTCCGGGTGCGCGTCAACTTGTGAATCATGGTCATGTGATGGTCAATGGTAGGGAAGTGAATATCGCTAGCTATCAATGCCGTCCCGGTGATGTGATCATGGTTAAAGATAATGAACGCTCTCGGCGTTTGGTGGAAAAAAACCTGGAATACCCCGGATTGGCAAATCTACCGAGCCATTTAGAGTTTGACAAGAAAACATTCACGGGTAAGGTCAATGGCATGATTGAGCGTGAGTGGGTTGCCCTGCAAATTAACGAACTGCTGGTAGTTGAGTTCTATTCACGGAAAGCGTAGATTGGTCATTGGTCATTGGTCATTGGTTAATGGTCATTGGTTCATGAGTCCCTCGGTAAAACACGTTTTGTCATATTGGGTACTGGAAAGGAAAAAACGAATGACGAATGACGAAGGACTAATGACAAATGACTATCCACCAATTTGTGACATGGTGCGAGTGTAGTAACCATCAGTACCAGAGTCTCGCTGTTTAAAGTTGATATCTGGTTTAATCGCGAGTAACTGCTGCACTCGCGCTCTTAATTGGGCGAGATCAACACCGCTACGGAGAGCGCTTTTTAAGTCAATCTGACCCGTTTCATTGAGTAAACAGGGACGCAACCAGCCATCGGCAGAGAGGCGCATCCGGTTACAGCGATCGCAAAAACATTCGGACATTTGACTGATGAAGCCGAGAGTCCCCAAAGCATCGGGAATCTGGAAGACATCAGCCGGTCCATTCCCGCGCACATTCGACTCAACTAAGCCCCAGCGATCGCGGATTTGCTGGCGGAGTTCCTCAGAAGGAATCCAGGCGCGATCGCTAAATAATTCAGGATTGCCAATGGGCATAAACTCAATAAAGCGAATGTGCCAATGGCGGTCAAGGGTAAGGGCGGCTAAATCCAGAACTTCTGCATCATTCACTCCTGGAATCACGACTATATTCAATTTCAGGGGATCAAACCCCACCCGATGTGCGGCTTGAATTCCGTTCCAGGTTTGTTGCCAGCGCGATCGCCCCCGATTCCCGATAATGGTGTCAAAGGTGTCAGGATTGAGGGAATCTAAGCTAATATTAATCCGCCGTAATCCAGCATCATACAAGTCTTGTGCCATGCCTGCGAGTAAAAAGGCATTCGTCGTCATGGCTAAATCTTCGGTTTGATCCAGTGTGGCAATTTCTCTCACCAAGTCCACTACCCCTGGACGCAGTAGCGGTTCTCCACCTGTCAGGCGAAACTTTTTAAACCCGACTGGTATAAAAACTTCTTTCAATAGCGTCAGCAGTTCCTCATGGGTGAGGAGTTCCTGTTGCAGGATATAGTCAAGTTCTGACCCTTCCGGCATACAGTAGTGACAGCGGAAGTTGCAACGGTCAATTAGGCTAATCCGGAGATAATCGACTGTGTTCATATTAATTCGCGGCTATCCCCCATCTCTAGGCGGCTACTGTTTCATAATAAGAATCTTTAACTCATCGGAGAGTAAGGATTATGTATTCAATGCATAGATATATATAGCAACCGCCATGGCTGTTAAGACACATCATTTATGTAGAGACGCGCCATGGCGCGTCTCTACTTCTCAAGGGTAGGGAGTATGACGAATGACGAATGACGATCACCACCGTTAACTTTAACTGTCCCTACCTACTTATGAGAGCAAAACCTAAATTGGCACAATCCTGGGACACATGTCCCGTCAGTGTATGTAACTATTATCAAGTGAACGTTGAGGCGCATCACTCCTATGTTAGGCAAGTTACTAGATGGTCGTTACCAAGTCAACCAAGTCCTCGGTGCAGGAGGATTTGGTCGCACCTACCTGGCACAAGATACCCGGCGTCCAGGTAGCCCGATTTGTGTGGTCAAACACCTTCAGCCCGCGAATCGTGACCCCAATTTCTTAGAAACCGCCCGACGCCTGTTCAACAGCGAAGCGGAAACCCTAGAGGTGCTGGGCAATCACGACCAAATCCCACGCCTGCTTGCCTACTTTGAAGAAGACCAAGAATTTTATCTGGTTCAGGAATATATCGAAGGGCATCCCCTCAGCAAAGAGTTGATACCCGGTCAACCGTGGGATCAGACGCGAGTTGTTGACCTGCTGCAAGAACTCTTAGAGCTTTTAGACTTTGTTCACAACCACGGTGTCATTCACCGGGATATTAAGCCAGATAACCTGATTCGACGGAATTTAGATAAAAAGTTAGTCTTATTAGACTTTGGGGCGGTGAAGCAAATCCGGACTCAATTGGCAAGTCCTCAGGGGCAAATGAGCAATACGGTGGCAGTAGGGACTCCGGGTTATATGTCCAGTGAACAGGCTTTGGGTCAACCGCGTCCCACCAGCGATATTTACGCTTTAGGAATTATCGCTATCCAAGCCATTACAGGTCGTATGCCGGCGGAATTGCAGGAAGATTTAAATACGGGCGAACTGATCTGGCAACATCTTGCCCCTGTGAGTCCAGGGCTAAAACATATTTTGACCCGGATGGTACGCTATCATTTCAAAGACCGTTACCAGTCAGCCACAGAAGCGTTACAAGCCGTGCGATCGCTCATCACCGCTTCTTCGGGTCAGTCTGTTCCGCCGTCTCAACCAACCCCTCACCCCCAGCCCCTCTCCCAACAGGGTACCCTGGCAGTTTCCCCCGCCGCACCCCCGCGAAGACCAACTCCTCCAACTCTTCCGACTCCTCCTCCGCCCCCTGAAGCCGAACCTGAATCTGAACCGAATCGCGCACCATTAATCATTGGTGTGGGTTTAGCTGTAGCTATGGCAGCCGCAGGGATGGCGTATGGCATTCGTCAGGGGATGTCCGGTGGAATGGCACGAGGGACTTGTACAGTAACGGCTCAAGGCTTAAACGTGCGCTCAAATCCCAACGCAGCGATTGTTGGCACAGTTAATAAAGGCACAAAGTTAACCTTAACGGGAACTAAGCAAGGGGATTGGGTGGAAATTCGTTCACCTAAAGCAGGGTGGGTTTTTGGCAAGTATGTCGATTGTTCTACCGTAGATACCATTGCGGAACAACCCGCTAGCCCTACCCCAGTAGAAACCCAACCGAGTCCCACCCCAGTTGAGACAAAACCCAGTCCCAGCCCAGAACCAACCCCAACGCCGGAAAAATCCCCCGTTCAGCCCAAAGATAATGGGGCAGAGGTCTTGACAGAAGCGGCAGAAGAGTATCAACAGGGTAACTTAGATAAAGCGATCGCGGCGGCTCAATCGGTTCTCCCCAGTAGTCCAGCCTTTGAGGATGCTCAAAAGAAAATCGAGACCTGGCAAAAGGAATGGTCAGAAGCAAAAACCAAATTCGATAAGATTCAGCAAGCCTACAATGAAGGTCGCTATGTTGATGTGATCATTTATGCCGCAGACAGCGATTTTCCGGAACAGCGCTATTGGCGAGAAAAGTTGAATGATTTAGTTCGCAAAGCCACCCAACGTAAAAATCAAGGGGATACGAATCAGGAAACCCCACCGTCATCTGAACAGTCAAATCCCCAAAACCCTAAACCTGAAACAAAAGAACCTACTGGAGACAATTCAGTACCAATTTGTGAACCGGAAACCGAAGAAGCCTGTTGATTCCCACGATTTCCAAAAGTACAGTAGATAAAAGTCCCCCTTAAAAAGGGGGATTTAGGGGGATCGACAATGTACCGCATAGCAGAGCAAACTGCTGTAGTGCGTAGTGCTATAAGAAACAGATCAAGAGTAAGCGAAGTTTATCGCAACCGCCATGGCTGTTAGGACACATCATTTATGTAGAGACGTTGCATGCAACGTCTCTACAATGGTGCCGAACTTACCCTCTGATTCTCAATCCGGCAACGTTTTAAGCGCCGCCTCTTAATTTATCCAATACGCTGCGATCTTCCAATGTAGACGTATCTCCAGCCACATCCTGACCGGCTGCTAAATTCCGCAACAAACGCCGCATAATTTTACCCGATCGCGTTTTGGGCATTCCCTCTGTAAAGCGAATCTCACCGGGACGGGCAATGGCACCAATTTCGTTAACCACATGTGCCTTGAGTTCGTTTGCCAATTCCTCTGTGGGACTGTAGTCATTCTCCAACATGACAAAGGCAAAAACATTTTCCCCTTTCACTTCATCCGGTTGTCCAACCACAGCCGCTTCTGCTACGGCGGGATGGGAGACTAATGCCGATTCAATTTCCATAGTACCGAGGCGATGTCCAGAGGTATTAATCACATCATCCACGCGCCCCATCACCCAGAAATAGCCATCTTCATCCCGACGCGCACCATCTCCAGCAAAGTAGAGATACTGCCCATCTTTAGGTGCAATATGTTCCCAATAGGTGCGGCGGAAGCGATCCGGATCACCATAAACGGTTCGCATCATTCCGGGCCACGGGTGCTTAATCACCAAATATCCCCCTTGATTGGCTGCAACCGGATTGCCTTCTAAATCGACAATATCTGCCAGAATACCTGGAAACGGTAACGTGGCTGAACCGGGTTTGGTGGGAATCGCACCGGGTAGGGGCGTAATCATAAATCCCCCGGTTTCTGTTTGCCACCAGGTATCGACAATCGGACAACGTTGTCCGCCAATAATTCGGTGATACCACATCCAGGCTTCGGGATTAATTGGTTCACCGACGGTTCCCAAAATTCGTAACGAGGATAAATCGCGGGCTTTGGGATGGTGTTCGCCCATCTTAATTAATGCCCGAATTGCGGTTGGTGCGGTATAGAAAATATTGACGCCATATTTTTCGACTATATCCCATAAACACCCTGGATTCGACGGACGAGGTGCGCCTTCATACATGACGGTGGTGGCACCATTGGACAGCGGACCATAGACAATATAGCTGTGACCCGTAATCCAACCCACGTCAGCGGTACACCAGTAAACATCAGTGTCTTTAAGATCAAAAGTCCATTTCAGGGTGATATGGGTATAGAGGTTATAGCCAGCGGTAGTGTGAACAACGCCTTTGGGTTTCCCGGTTGTGCCAGAGGTGTAGAGAATGAACAGCATATCCTCACTATCCATGGGTTCAGCGGGACAATTCCCTGACACCCCGGCTTGTAAATCATGCCACCAATGATCGCGCCCCGGTTCCATCTGGATTTTCTGTTGGGTACGTTGAACCACAAGAACATTTTCTACCGTGGGTGCGCCGTTATTGGCGAGGGCTTTATCGACTTCTGGTTTCAGGGGAACAATCTTCTCTTTACGCCAGCCACCATCAGCGGTGACGACTACTTTCGCTTGGGCGTCTACTAATCGGTCTTTTAAGGCTTCGGAACTAAACCCGCCAAATACCACTGTATGCGGCGCACCAATCCTGGCACAAGCTAGCATCGCGATCGCGGCTTCTGGAATCATGGGCATATAAATCCCCACGCGATCGCCTTTTTTCACACCTAATTGCTTGAGGACATTGGCAAACTGGCAGACTTCCCGGTGCAGTTGGGCATAGGTGAGGGTGCGAGAATCTCCTGGTTCTCCTTCCCAAATCAAGGCGGCTTTATTCCGTCGCCAGGTGGTTAGGTGTCGGTCTAGGCAATTGTAGGCAATATTCGTCTTGCCGCCAACAAACCATTTGGCAAAGGGAGGTTGCCAATCGAGGACTGTATCCCATTTCTGAAACCAGTGCAACTCTTGTTCGGCTAACTCCGCCCAAAATTTCAACGGGTCAGCTTTTGCCTTGTCATAGAGGCGCTGATAGTCCTCCAGACTCTGAATGTGGGCAGTCTGGGAAAATTCAGCCGGGGGTTGGAATAGGCGTTTTTCTTGCAGAACTGATTCAATCGTTGATTCAGGCATCGTTTGTAGTTGTAATCTGTTGCTGTACTCAAACCATTTTGAAGGCAGATTTGCCTGAATGAGCAATTTTGACGTTTTGTAAAGCTTACCGACTCCTCGATAGGGGCGGCATCATTTGTCATTTGTCATAAGCTGTTCGGCATTTAAACCTTAATGTCAATAATGGCGAAAGCCT
Organism: Coleofasciculus sp. A1-SPW-01; assembly: GCF_040217205.1. Classification (NCBI taxonomy): domain Bacteria; kingdom Bacillati; phylum Cyanobacteriota; class Cyanophyceae; order Coleofasciculales; family Coleofasciculaceae; genus Coleofasciculus; species Coleofasciculus sp. A1-SPW-01. The sequence goes on from NZ_JAVJNP010000081.1 coordinate 16,740, forward strand.
TGTAGTGCGTTTAGCGAAGCCATGCCGCAGGCTTTGCATCTTGCTCGCTACTAATACCCAATTTAAATGCATGACAGCTTACCCACTGTTTTAACCCATGAATAAGGGCGGGTTTTGTTTCACCGTTATCGGTGATTCAGCTAGTGTTAGTTCCTAAACCCGCCCCGACCAAATACCCACTGTTTTGACCCATGAATAAGGGCGGGTTTTGTTTCACCGTTATCGGTGATTAAGCTAGCGTTAATTCCTAAACCCGCCCCGACAATTGATGCTTTGGCTAGGTTCAGGGCAGGGTTTTTCTTCCCTGTTCCCTGTGATACACCGAGCGAAGTCGAGGTGTTCACTGTTCACTGTCTCTACCCTCATGAGTTCGCCATCTCAACTAAAAACGTGATATGAAAGTCGTTCAACAAACGGTGACATTACTGACGCTGAAAGAACCCCCAATTGGGGTTTGGATATTGAGTGGGTTAACCGCCGCGATCGGATTGCTGATTTTTCTGTCTTCTAATTCATCGATTGATTGGTTCGGATTGGTTTGTATTGGGTTAGCGAATGGGATGATGTTCGGCAGTCCAGTGAAGACATGCCAATTTGATAAACAGGGTAATTGGGTCATATTTCAGCAAAAAGGTTGGTTAGGAACCCAGGTGATCCGCCGTCCAATTGACCAGGTGACTGAGGTACAAGTTGAACAGCTTAACCTATTCGGGCTTCAGTTATATCGGCTGGGTTCGTAGTAGGCACTTTAGTGCCAGAAGCGCTTTAGCGCTTACTACAAACTCTAAAGTCAGTGGCATTTATCCTAAGTCGGGTTAGCAGTCCCCTGTGTTCTGTTCCCTATCCTCACCACAATATTTATTCAGCAACCCCTCAGGAATACTCACGTTTCACTTTTAGCGGATAACTGACAACCAATAGGTTGACCAACTGTCTTTTGCACATAGTCTAAAATTTCTTGATAAGCGTCTGGATTGGTTTTAGGATGGATAATGAGTCGCACCTTACCATCCGGTAACCAAACTATCAACCGACCGTTCTTCGCCCAAACAAAGGTGCTGATACGATTGAGATCAATCAGATACGTATCGCGCTCATAACTTAATTTAATCCAATGCTGATCCATAGTGGACGGTGGCAACTCTTAGCTGAGTCAGTCGCAATGGGGTGTTCTAAGTCAACACACCAATAGGGAACAAGACAGAGTGTGACAGTGAGATAGGCGATCGCTAACGGTTAAAAGGATACACCAGATGGTCATTGAGTATCTTTTTCAGGTAGAATTTTGATAAAAAAATGGTCATTAGTTCTCATTGCGGAACTAATGACACCTCGTATTGAGCGATCAATTGTTTTGCTAATTACATTTTCCGTTGAAACTCTTCGAGTAAATCCAGCAGATTAACCTGACACTGCATCGGTAGTAAATCCGCTAGGGGAACTTCCCGTTTGCCACCCCCCAGTTTAATCGGAATACTTTGCAAGATTTGCACCACTTGGTCTTCGGAGAGGTTATCCTCTGTCAGCAGGGGATAGAGGCGTTCAGCTAAAGGGGTGTGTAAATGGGCATCCTGTAAGTAAAGATGCCATTTGGCAACATCGATGTATATATTCTCACCAATTTCAGCCGCCAAGGTTTCGATCGCTTCGCTGGTATTCGGGTTAGCCATAATAAATTGAGTAGGACGAACTGGACATTCTCAGTTTATCCTTGAGCAGAGTTAGCCGAATTATCTTGACCCGGTAAAGGAGTATAATCCGCGATCGCAAAGATGTAAACGGCGTGTCCGACTAAAATTAATCCCCAGATCCCCGTTACCCAATACGTCCAAGTCCAATTAGCATACTGGATGGTACGGACAAACCATAAACCCGAATTACACGCCGCAAACACAGCGACATGGACAGCAAAGTTCATTCGGTCATCTAGGCGTCGATACTCAGCATCGCGACGATCAGGTTTGCGGGACCAACGAGGAGGCATAGCAGTTCGTAAGATAGACGTATGAGAATAGGTTATACTATCTAGTATTTTTTTGATAAGGCAATTTTCGAGTATTCCGGTCTCAAGGGATGGCAACAAGACTGGAATGCGGGATGCAAGCCTGACTGGAAACGTTGTCAACTAGCGCGATCGCACCGATTTTACGCTTACCGCCTCAAGCGTTGATGCCTTTGCTGTCATTTGTTCTGATGAGGAGTGATCAGAGTAGTTTTAGGGGTGATAAAAACAACCAATGAATTAGGAATTGGGGTTTATTAATTTGAATTTCATCGTGTTCCCTTTCTCCGATAAGATGAGTTGACGTGAATGTTGCTCAGAAATTCCCTGATGCGATCGCACATATAGCACTAAGTAAATGGACACAATTAAAGTTAACCGTGGAGATTAGGCAACAGGCAACAGGCAACAGGGAACAGTAAGGATTTGAGAGTGATTTACAAAAAATGACCAATGACACGACAACCCCACGACCAATTTGCCAAACAGTATCTGGAAGAATTATTAGCACCTCTGGGTACAGTAGAAACCAGCCGCGATGTACTCAGCGAAGTTCGCCAGGTTGATGTTTGCTTTATACCTGCACCCTCACCCTCCCCAGAATCCGAGACTCTAGGATTACTGGGTAAAATGGCAGCAACCACTTGTTTATTTGAACCGTTTCGCAATGCACCTACCCCAGTAGAAGTGCGAAGTTGCATGTTGAAATTGTATTCTGTGGAAGCTGAACTTTTACGCAAGGCGCGACGGGAGAGACGTTCTCTATCAGAAGATGAGTCACCCCGTTTATGGATACTGTCCCCCTCTTGTTCTCAACGGTTACTCAACGGGTTTGGTGCCAAGTTGAATCAGTCTGAGAATTGGGGAGAAGGCGTTTACTTCTTACCGGAGTTTCAGAGAACAGCACTGGTAGCGATTAACCAATTACCCGTAAGTCAAGATACACTGTGGTTAAGAGTATTAGGAAAAAGGAGAACACAGCAACAAGCAATTGATGAGTTAGTCGGGTTACCCCAAGAGAACCCACAACGGCGCAATATCCTGGAAATACTAGCCAATTGGCGCATCAATGTGGACAGTAGTGAAAGGTTAAGTAATGCAGATCGGGAGTTAATTATGAACTTATCACCAGCGTATTTGAAATGGCGGGAAGAGGCTGTATCAGAAGGCAGACAAGAAGGCAGACAAGAAGGCAGACAAGAAGGGATTCGGGAAGAACGACGGCAAATGGTGGAAAACTTCCTCCGAGTGCGGTTTGGTGAGATTGATGCCGAATTAGAAGCGATCATCGCACCGATGTTACAGTTAACACCACAAGTGTTGACTCGTCTGCTGTTTAACCTTTCTAAGGAAGAGTTATTACTGTGGTTTGGCGAGGGTTCTGGGGTAGAAGAGAGATTCGGCGAAGGGAAGCGAGAAAAGGTGGAAAACGTGCTGAGAGTGCGGTTTGGTGAGGTTGATCAGGAATTAGCCGACAAAATCGCATCCATGTTAGAGTTACCCCATCAAGAGTTGACTCCTTTGCTGTTGACGCTTTCTCGTCAGGAATTATTAGAACGGTTTGCCAGGTAGGGATAAATCCCTGGATAGGTGAAAATGGGGACGTAGAGACGCGCCATGGCGCGTCTCTACATTGCATAACCTCAACCTCGTAAGACATAGAGGGTAGTGAAGGCGCACTCAACCCAAACGTGAATGTAAACTGATGCATTACCAAAAGCCAACAGACAAACATCAAACCTGTTTTCTCAAGCCAACCTTAACGTCTTGGCAATGGTTGGTTTATTCCTGCCATGCTGTAATCACTATCTTCAGCAGCATTTTCATCGTAGCGGTGGAACAAGATCCGGTGTTATCCCTACCGAAAAACACTGGAGAGATAGCGCCGACAACAATCGCCCAAACCGACAAACGCGCAGAAGCCGAAAGACTGACTAACGAAGGATTGCAACTGTTTCAACAAGGGACAGCCGAATCACTGCAACAAGCGATCGAAAAATGGGAAACAGCGCTTCCTCTGTGGCGTGAAGTGGGAGATCAATCAAAAGAGGCTTTTATTAATCTGGCACTGGGTAGCACTCATAATTTATTAGGATTCAACCAAAAAGCGCTGGATTATTATAATCAAGCCTTACCTCTCTATCAAAAACTCGAAGATCGCGCCCGGGAAGCAACAACCCTGAATAATATTGGTATGGTCTATTTTGATGTAGGAGAGAATCAACAGGCATTGGAGTACTTTCAACAGGCTTTACCCTTATTCCAGGCTGTAGGCGATCGCGCCCAAGAAGCGATAATCCTGAATAATATTGGTCGTGTCTATTATGACTTAGGAGAAAAACAAAAGGCATTATATTACTACCAACAGGCTTTACCCTTATCTCAGGCTGTAGAAGATCGCGCCCTTGAAGCAAAAACCCTGAATAATATTGGTGGTGTCTATGATGATTTAGGAGAATAACAAAAGGCATTAGAGTACTACCAACAGGCTTTACATTTATTCCAAGCTGTGGGCGATCGCGCCAGGGAAGCAACAACTCTCTATCGTATTGGTGATGTCTATTCAGCTTTAGGAGAAAAACAAAAGGCATTAGAGTACTACCAACAGGCTTTACCCTTATCCCAAGCTGTAGAAAATCGCGCCCTTGAAGCAAAAACCCTGAATAATATTGGTGCTGTCTATTCAGCTTTAGGAGAAAAACAACGGGCACTAGAGTACTACCAACAGGCTTTACCTTTATTCCAAGCTGTAGGCGATCGCGCTGGAGAAGCAATAACTCTGAATAATATTGGTTTTGTCTATGCTGACTTAGGAGAGAAAAAACGGGCATTAGATTACTACCAACAGGCTTTAC